>JBEBWQ010000075.1:0-9871 GCA_040392075.1 Microbacterium sp. | reverse complement strand
CCAGATCGATCGGGTGCGCTCCCGGCAGGAAGCGGGAGATCTTCCAGCCCTTGGCGGGGTCGGCGGCGAGGAAGCTGCTGTCCAGCCCGAGGTCGCGTGCGAGCTGGAGGCCTTCGAGCTCGGCCTGCCGGTTCACCAGCTTCTCAGTGCCGACGCCGGGGTGCCGGTAGACGTACTTCTCATCGCCGACGAGGAAGCTGCAGGAGAGGTTGGTGATGCCCTGCTTCAGCGGCTCGAAGCCGGTGATGTCTTTCTTCTCGCAGCCCAGCACGGTGGCGATGTTGTCCAGGGCGTCGGAGTCGACGTTCTCGATGAAGGCCTCGTCGAACACCCGCACCTCGTCGAGGGAGTCGAACTCGTTGATGATCCCTGCGGGATAGTGCCGCGCCTTCAGTGACAGGCGGTCGAGGTTCTCCATGTACAGGGTCTCCCACGGCTTCCTCGCTGTCTGGGGGAGCTCGTACGTCTCCTCCAGGATCCGGCGGAAGTCCGCGGAGAAGGCCCGGTCGAAGTACACGTGGCCCAGCATGTGCCAGGAGTCGCGCCCGCCGATGACGACCTGGGTGATGACGCCGTCATCGTCCGTCGTCACGCACCATTCCTCGGTGGGGCCCTCCGAGTACACCAGGGAGTAGTAGGCCTCGTACACGTACGGCTCGAACGGGTTCTCGGTGAAGTAGTTGTCGGCCGAGCAGATGAAGGTGTTCCCGAGCTTCTCGCGCGCGAGCCACAGTGAGGAGTGGTTGTCCTTGGTGGCATAGTACGGGTTGACGATGATGGTCACGCCGTACGCTTTGCGCAGGTAGAAGAAGTACTCGGCCTTGAAGCCGACGACCACGGTGATATCGGTGATACCGGCAGCCCGCAGCTGGCGGATCTGGCGCTCGACGAGGATCTCATCGCGAACTTTGAGCAGACCCTTGGGCTTCTCGTAGGAGATCGGGGCGAACCGCTGGGACATCCCGGCGGCCATGATGACGGCGTTCTCCACCCGGTACGGCTCCAGGGCCTCCCGGCCCGCATCGCTGAGACGGCCGTCGACGATATATCCCGCCGCCTCGCACTGCCGGAGCGCGTCGTCGAGGCGCTGCTCCGACGAGAGGACTCCGTCGGCGGACGCCAGAGGCCGCAGCACGGCGAACTGCTCGGGGGTCAGCGGCATGGCGTGTCCATTCGCTCGGATGGGAGAGCGCGCCCGGGACGTTCCGACCGCTGCCACACAGATTATCCGGAAGGTGAACGTCCTATGAACTCACTATGATCGCGGCGTGTCGGGTCTGCGGATCCGCTATATGCGCCGGGCAGCACGGCAAGGCTCTGTCACCGGTGTCCGGCAGACGGCGACGACCGCTGCTCCGAGCGGGCGCCGGCAGAGGGGGAGCGGGCCGCTGCAACCCAGGTCCCGCAGGCGCCGTCCTCGTGCCATGCAGGGTCGTCCGGAGATCGGAATTCACCGGAACACTTGGCATCACTGAGTAACTTCCGTCACACTAGTCACATGCTTGGACGTCACTCGGAACGACACGCCGCTTTCTCGGTGCGTCCTCTCTTTCTTTCTCTGGTGGCTGTGCTCGGTCTGATCGTGGGGCTCTTCACCCCGGTCGCGGCATCGGCGGTCGTCACCCCGACGGCACCGGCGAGCAGCGTCGCCGCCGTGAGCGGCCCGATCGCGAAGACGTACCTGGACGGCTTCGATCCCGGCAACATCATCAGCGACGCGGTGTTCTTCGACAAGGACACGATGTCCGAGGGGGACATCCAGTCGTTCCTGAACGCGCGGGTGCCGCGGTGCCAGTCCGGATACGTCTGCCTCAAGGACGCGATGGACACCTCGCGCAACACCTCCGCCGATGCGATGTGCAACGCCTACACGGGCGCCGGACGCGAGAGCGCGGCCCGGATCATCTACAAGGTGGCGCAGGCCTGCGGCATCAACCCGCAGGTGATCCTCGCCACCCTGCAGAAGGAGCAGGGCCTGGTCACGCACACCTGGCCGAGCGACTGGCGCTACACGATCGCAATGGGTCAGGGCTGCCCCGACACCGCCGCCTGTGATACCGCCTACTACGGCTTCTTCAACCAGGTGTACGGCGCGGCGCGGCAGTTCAAGCGCTACGCGAACCCCCCGGGCACCAGCAGGACCTTCACCTGGTACGCCCCGGGGAACACCTGGAACATCCTCTACAACCCGAACCACGCGTGCGGCTCGTCCCCGGTGTACATCCAGAACCAGGCGACCTCGAACCTCTACTACTACACGCCGTACCAGCCGAACGCCGCGGCGCTCCGCGCGGGCACCGGCGAGGGTGACGGCTGCTCCGCCTACGGCAACCGCAACTTCTACAACTACTTCACCGACTGGTTCGGCCCCACCGGCGGCGGGGGATCCGGTGCGGGCAACGCGGGATCGAAGCACGACCCGGTCGGCTTCCTGGACGGGGTGTGGTCCTCGCCCGGCGAGCTCCGCGTCCAGGGCTGGGCCCTCGACCCCGACACCTCCGCCTCCATCGACGTCCACATCTACGTGAACGGCGTGGGCTACGCGACGACGGCGAGCACTCCACGCCCGGATCTCGCCCCGCACTACCCCGGACTCGGCATCGACCACGGCTACGACGCGATCGTGCCGGCGACGACGACCGGCGACGCGAGCGTCTGCGCCTACGGCATCAACACCGGTGAGGGCACGAACCGACTGCTGGGCTGCACGACGGTGACGTCCTACGGGGGATCGCCGCGGGGCGCCGTCGAGGCCGTGAAGGCCGGCAAGGGCGAGGTGACCGTCTCCGGGTGGGCGCTCGACCCGGACACGGCCGACGCGATCGATGTGCACGTCTACGTCGGAAGCAGCGGACACCGGACGGTCGCGAACATTGACCGGCCCGGAGTCACCGCGGACTACCCGCTGCACGGCACGAAGCACGGCTACTCGATCACGGTGCCCTCCGTCGGAGGTCAGCAGTCGGTGTGCGTCTACGGCATCAACGTGAAGAGCGGGGAGAACGTCCTGCTCGAACCGTGCCGGCAGGTGTTCGTCACCGCCGCCGGCGGGGAGACGCCGCCCACCGGCCGCATCGACGGCGTGACCGTGCAGGGCAACACCGTGACCGTCTCCGGCTGGGCGCTCGACCCGGACACGACCGCCTCGACCGACGTGCACATCTACGTGGGATCGCCGGGAAAACGGCACCACGCGGCCCAGATCCGGTGGGACCTCCCACCGGCAGATCCGGGATACGGTGACGCGCACGGCTTCCAGGCGGAGCTGACCCTGCCGGAGGGGCGCTCGCAGGTCTGCGTGTACGCGATCCACGACGGCGCCGGCCCCCACACCCTGCTCGGATGCCGCACGGTGGAGCCCACCGGCTCCCGTGCGCCGATCGGCAACGTCGAGGCCGCCGCCTTCGTCGACGGAGGGCTGCAGATCGCCGGGTGGGCGCTCGATCCTGACACGGCCGAGCCCATCGACGTGCACGTCTACGTGGACGGCGTCGGATACCGCCTGGCCGCGGACGTCGCGCGGCCCGATGTCGGGGCTGCCTATCCGGGGAGCGGCGCGAACCACGGGTTCTCCGAGGTCATCCCGATGGACGTGACCCAGGGCCGGGTGTGCGTGTACGCGATCAATGACGGCGCCGGTCCGCACAGTCTGCTCAGCTGCCGTACGGTCGAGGCCGTCGGCGGGCGGCAGCTGCCGACGGAGCCCGCTGTCCCGACGGAGCCCATCGGGCCGAAGGAATCCGACCCGTCGAGCGAGTCCGAGGCACCGAGCAAGCCCAGCGCCTCCCGGGTCCCCTTCGGCAATGTCGAAGCCCTCGCCTTCGTCGACGGGGGCCTGCAGGTCGCCGGGTGGGCGATCGACCCGGACACGGCCGATCCGATCGAGGTTCACGTCTACGTCGACGGCGTGGGATATCGCCTGACCGCGGCCGTCGAGCGGAGGGACGTCGGCGCCGTGTATCCGGATGCCGGCGCGAACCACGGCTTCTCGCAGACCATCCCGATGGCGGCGACCCGCGGTCGTGTGTGCGTGTACGCGATCAACGACGCCGCCGGCGACAACCCGCTGCTGCTCTGCCGCTCTCTCTGAGCGTGGTAGGAGAGCCGGAGCCCTGCCCCGGTGCCGTACTCTCAGGCGGCACTCCGTAAGATTGAGGAATTCCGTTTCGCCCTCGGGGAGAGGTGCTGTTCATCATGCGCAGATTCAGGCCGGTTCTCGCCGTGCTCTCGGCCGGGGCGATGCTCTTTCTGGCTCTCGCCGCATGGGCGATCTCGTCGCCCGTCGGGTCGTCGCCCGACGAGGACTATCATCTGGCCAGCATCTGGTGCGGACAGGGGGAGCGTGACGGCCTCTGCGCTCCGGGGTCGTCCCCGGAGAAGCGCATGATCCCGGACGAGCTGACGGACGCCAACTGCTATATCTTCCATGCCGACACCTCCGCCGCCTGCATGGGCGATGATGTCCTCGACGACCGCATCGACCTTGTGGACTCCGACCGCGTCAACGGCAGAGGGGTGTACCCATCCGGGTTCTACTTCTGGATGTCCTTCCTCGCCAGCACCAACATCGCGGTATCGACGGTGATCATCCGGCTTGTCAATGCCGCCATCTTCTCGGTGCTCATGGTGGGCACCTGGATGTCATTGCCCTCCCGTTTGCGCCCGGTGCTCGCCTGGAGCACGGCGGCGACCCTGATCCCGCTGGGCATCTCGATGATCCCGTCGGTGAACCCCAGCAGCTGGGCGATCGGGACGATCGGCGTGCTGTTCACCGCGACGCTGGGATTCCTGGTCACTTCGCGCCCACGGCGCCGGATCCTTTTGGGAGCCATCGCCGTGCTGACGGCGGCGATGTCCTTCGCCGCGCGGGGAGACAGCGCGATCTATTCGGCGGTCGCGATCCTCGCAGCCGGAGTGCTGGCCTTCCGGGTCACGAAACGGTTCACCCTGACCGCGCTTCTTCCTCTCCTTCTCATCGTCGCGGCGGGGATCACCTTCCTCAGCGCGGGGCAGACCGGCGACGCACTGGGAGGAGGCATGGGGGAGGAGGGGAACGACGTCTCGGGCATCACTCTCATCGTGCAGAACTTCGTCCATCTGCCGGGACTGTTCGCCGGAGCCCTCGGTATGGGTTGGGGCCTGGGGTGGCTCGATACGACGATGCCGCCGCTCGTCTGGTCGATCACGATCTTCGTCTTCTGCGGGCTGCTGTTCCTCGCGTTGCGGTGGCAGGGGTGGCGGAAGATGCTCGCGCTGGCCGGGGTGGCGGGGGCGCTCGTCCTGATCCCCATGTACATCCTCTACAGTGGCGGGCTCTTCGTGGGATCGCAGGTACAGCCGCGGTACCTCCTTCCGTTGATGACGCTGCTCGTCGCGGTCGCGTTCGCACCGACGGTGGGCGGGGCGCTGCGGAACGACGAGGTGGCACGCCTGAACGGCTTCCAGCTGATCGTGGCCGCCGTACTGCTGACCGTCGCGCAGTCGGCGGCACTGTTCTTCAACATGCGGCGATATGTCGCACCGTACTGGTATCAGCTGGATACGCAACGCGAGTGGTGGTGGCCCGCGGCCCCCTCGCCCCTGACGACGTGGGCGCTGGGCTCATTGTTCTTCGCCGGGGTGATGGCGGTCCTGGTCCTTGCAACGTGGCGCGTTCAGCAGGCGGGCGCCACTCTGCTCCCGTGGTCGGCGTCCGCCGAGGCGCGGGATGCCTATGGACCGAGTCTCCCAACGGGCGAGGAGCCGTCCTCTTCGCCATCGCCCGCCGCGGATCCGACGGAGGCTCCTGCTCCCGACCGCACCGCTCGAACGATCTGATCGGAGAACGGAGAAGGGGCGGAGAGAGCGGCGCATTCGCCATCCCCCGCCCCTTCTCCGTGCGGATCCGGTCTCTTCTCAGCCGAGATAGGACGCCAGCGCCTCGAACTGGTCGCGGGGGGTGAAGCCCGCCGCCTCGATCCTGTCCAGCGACAGGAGGCTGTTGCGGGGACGCGGCGAGATCGGATCGGTGGCGTTGGCGTAGTACGTCTCGGTGCTGACCGGGGTGACGCGAGCGGGGTCGTGGCCGGTGAGCGCGTACACGCGGCGGGCGATCTCCGCCCACGAGGCCGGGTCGCCGGCGCCGGTGAGGTTGTACGTGCCGTAGGCGGCGCCCGTGTCCAGGAGGTGCCGGATGCCGCGCGCGATGTCGGGGGTGAAGGTGAGCCGGCCGACCTGGTCGTCCACGACGGAGGGGTCGATGCCGCGCTCGGCGAGCGACGCCATGGTGCGCACGAAGTTGTTGCCCTCGCCGATCACCCAGGAGGTGCGCACGATGTAGTGCCGGGGCACCGTGCCGACGATCGCGTCGCCGGCGGCCTTCGTCTGCGCGTAGACGCCCAGCGGGCAGAACCGGTCCTCCTCGGTGTAGGCGCCGTCCTTCGTCCCGTCGAAGACGTAGTCGCTGGAGACGTGCACGAGGGTGATGCCGTGCGCGGTCGCGATGGCGGACAGGGCGGTGAGGCAGGTGGCGTTCGCCGCCCAGGCGATCGTCCGGCCCTCGGGGGTCTCCGCCCTGTCGACCGCCGTGTAGGCGGCGGCGTTGATGATCGTCGCGTAGTCGTGCCAGCGGCGGGCGTCCGCGAGCCCGGGGGCGGTGATGTCCAGCTCGTCCAGGTCGACGTACTCGAGGTGCGGCGCGTCGCGGTAGAGGGCGTGCAGCGCCCGGCCGAGCTGCCCGCGGGCGCCGAGGACCAGGGTCTTCTTCGGCGGGATCGGGACCACCTCGGCCAGGCGCGGGTGCTTCTTGTCCTTCTCGGAGATCTCGACCTGGTCCAGCGGGATCGGCCAGTCGATCGCCGCGGTCTCGTCGGCGAGGTTCAGGAACGAGTACTCCGCGTTCGGCGACCAGTGGTCGTTCACGAGGTACGTGTACGCGGTGTCCGGTGCCAGCGTCTGGTACGAGTTGCCGACGCCGCGGGGCACGAAGATCGCCCGGGAGGGATCGAGCTCCGTGGTGAACACCTGCCCGAACGTGGGGCCCTCACGGAGGTCCACCCAGGCGCCGAAGATGCGCCCGGTCGCGACCGAGACCCACTTGTCCCAGGGCTCCGCGTGGATGCCGCGGGTGGTCCCGATCTCATCGTTGAAGGAGATGTTGTTCTGCACCGGGCCGAAGTCGGGCAGGCCCAGGGCGGTCATCTTCTCCCGCTGCCAGTTCTCCTTGAACCAGCCGCGCGTGTCGCCGTGCACGGGCAGCTCGAAGACGACGAGGCCGGGGATCGGGGTCTCGAGACGGGTGAGCGCCTTGCCGAAAGAGGTCATCACTGTCCCTTCGCCGCGTAGAACGCCTCGGTGGCGGCCTTCGCCGGAGCCCACCAGGCCTCGTGGGCGCGGTACCAGTCGACGGTCGCGGCCAGGCCCGCCTCGAAGTCCTGGTACTGCGGGAGCCAGCCGAGCTCGGTGCGCAGCTTGGTCGAGTCGATCGCGTATCGCAGGTCGTGCCCGGCGCGGTCGGTGACGTGGTCGTACGCGTCGGCGGGCTGGCCCATGAGGGTCAGGATCAGCTCGATGACCGTCCTGTTGTCCTTCTCCCCGTCGGCGCCGATGAGGTAGGTCTCGCCGATGCGGCCCTTCTCCAGGATCGTGAGGACGGCGGAGGAGTGGTCGTCGGCGTGGATCCAGTCGCGCACGTTCTGGCCGGCGCCGTAGAGCTTGGGCCGGATGCCCGTCAGGACGTTGGTGATCTGGCGGGGGATGAACTTCTCGATGTGCTGGTAGGGGCCGTAGTTGTTCGAGCAGTTCGACAGAGTCGCCTGCACGCCGAAGGAGCGCACCCAGGCGCGCACCAGCAGGTCGCTGCCGGCCTTGGTGGAGGAGTAGGGGGAAGAGGGGTTGTACGGGGTGCTCTCGGTGAACCGGGCCGGGTCGTCCAGCTCCAGGTCGCCGTACACCTCGTCGGTGGAGATGTGGTGCAGACGCCGGTCGTGCTTCCGGGCCGCCTCCAGCAGCGTGTAGGTCCCGATGATGTTCGTGTCCAGGAAGGGACGGGGGTCGTGCAGGGAGTTGTCGTTGTGCGACTCGGCGGCGTAGTGGACGACCGCATCGACCTTCCCGAACAGCTCGTCCACCAGGGCGGCATCGGCGATGTCGCCCTGCACGAACGTGAACCGGTCCTCGGGCAGGCCGTCGAGCGATGCGCGGTTCCCCGCATAGGTCAGCTTGTCCAGCACCGTCACGTGGTGATCGGTGCGCTCGATCACGTGGTGCACGAAGTTGGAGCCGATGAACCCGGCACCGCCGGTCACGAGGAGTCTCTGCATGCCCCCAGGGTATCGGGGGAGCGCTGAGGAGACGGTGAGGACCGGCCGTCGGCCGATGCGTCGCCGGAGTCACGGATTCGTCTCGAGGATTCCTCGCTGAGCGGCGGGGGCGAATTCCCAGGTATCGCCCGACGGTGAGGGAGAATGGTTCGCATGCGCGGCATCATTCTGGCCGGGGGCACCGGCTCCCGTCTCCACCCGATCACCCTCGGCGTCTCGAAGCAGTTGGTCCCGGTGTACGACAAGCCGATGATCTACTACCCGCTGTCGACGCTGATCCTCGCCGGCATCCGGGACATCCTGATGATCACCACCCCGCACGACGCCGAGGCGTTCCAGCGGCTGCTCGGCGACGGGTCGCGGTTCGGGGTGTCGATCACCTACAAGACCCAGCCGTCGCCGGACGGGCTGGCGCAGGCGTTCGTCCTGGGCGAGGAGCACATCGGCTCGGACTCGGCGGCGCTGGTGCTGGGCGACAACATCTTCTACGGGCAGGGCATGGGCACGCAGCTGCGCCAGTACACCGACCTCGACGGCGGCGTCGTGTTCGGGTACTGGGTGGACGACGCGACCGCGTACGGGGTCGTGGAGTTCGACGACGCCGGCCGGGTGGTCTCGCTGGAGGAGAAGCCCGTGGTCCCCAAGAGCAACTACGCGGTGCCGGGTCTGTACTTCTACGACAACGACGTGATCGAGATCGCGAAGAACCTGAAGCCCTCCCCGCGCGGCGAGCTGGAGATCACGGATGTGAACCGGGAGTACCTGGAGCGCGGCAAGCTCAAGGTGCAGGTCCTCACCCGCGGGACCGCGTGGCTGGACACCGGCACGTTCGACTCGCTCGCCGAGGCGACGGAGTTCATCCGCACCGTGGAGAAGCGGCAGGGCCTGTCCATCGGGTGCCCCGAGGAGGTCGCCTGGCGGATGGGGTTCCTCACCGACGACGAGCTCCGCGAGCGCGCTGAGCCGCTGGTGAAGAGCGGCTACGGCGCCTACCTCCTGAAGGCCCTCGCGCAGGGGCGCCAGGCACCTTCGCCCGGAGCATGAGCGCGCGCGCATCGGGGGACGAGAGGGCGGGCGCACGACGACTCGTGCTCTTCGCCCTGCATTCTCCGCGCGGCGATGCCGACGGCGCGACCCGTCACCAGCTGCGCGCACTCCGCCCTCTGGCCGAGCGCCTGGTCGTGATCGCCGGAGGCGACCTGCGGCCGGATGAGCGCACGGCCGTCCGCGGGCTCGCTGACCGGCTTCTGCAGCGCGACGACCCCGTCGTCGATGCCCGGGCCTACCGCGCAGCACTGGTCTCGGAGGCGGGGGAGCTCTCCGCATTCGACGAGGTGGTCTTCACCGGGAACGGCTGGTTCGGGCCGATCGGCTCGTTCGCTCCCGTCCTGGATCGGATGGACCCCGTCGAGGCGGACCTGTGGCGACTGATCGAGACGACGGACCGCGCCCCGGAGTCCTTCCCGGAGGAGGGCTTCTCCGCACCCCTTGCCCCCTGGACCTGGACCGTCGCGCGCGCGTCGGCGATCCGGAGCACCGCGTGGCAGGAGGACTGGGGAGCCGAGCGGCGG
>JBEBWQ010000074.1:0-9899 GCA_040392075.1 Microbacterium sp. | reverse complement strand
GGGGCGGGGGGTGGTGGCCGCCGCCCCCTGCGTGGCGGCCCGTTCGGCGGCGCTCCCCCCCCCCACCGCGCGCCGGGCCCCGCCACGCACCCGCTCCGCCTCCCGCACGGCCTCGGCGACCGCCGCACGGTAGGCCCGGGTGAGTCCCGCGGCCCCGAGGAGCACCCCGCCGAAGTAGCGGGTGACGACCGCGACGACGTCGCCGAGGCCCGCCGAGACGAGGGCGTCGAGCATGGGGGCGCCGGCCGTGCCGCTGGGCTCGCCGTCGTCGCTGGAGCGCTGCAGGCGTCCGCCCGGGCCGATGACGAACGCGGTGCAGTGGTGCCGGGCCCGGGGGTGCTCGGCGCGCACCTCGGCGATCACCGCGCGGGCCGCGGCCTCATCGCCCACTCGCTCGAGACGCGTGAGGAAGCGGGAGCGCGAGATCTCGATCTCGGTGCGGACACCGCCCGCGATCGTCTCGTACTCGCCGTCCATTCCCTCATTCTCCCCTCACTCCCCGTCGTCCCGCCCTGCACGACCCGACCGCTCGTTCCCGTCTGGCTGTCCGGCCGCGCTGCTGTGGCGCTCAGATTCCGGCATGCGTCGACTGCGAGCCGCGGGCGACGGCCGGGAGGGGGGGTGGGGCCCCGACCCCGGCCGGCACCGTCATCTCGGCGGCACCGTCATCTCGGCGTCACCGTCACTTCGCGTCCCGGGCGCGGAACAGCAGGATCGCCGGGATGACCGTCGCGGCGGCCCAGATCACCATCGAGAGCAGCGCCATGCCGTAGCCGGGGCCGGTGCCCTCGTGGGGGACGGCCCCCGCGGTGATCATGCTGCCCAGCGACATCGGCAGGTACTCGGCGACCACCGGCACCCACTCCCAGCCCGAGAACATGAGCACCTGGAAGGCGACAGGCAGGACGAAGGTGACGCCGGCGACGACGGTGATGCCGCCCGCCGTGCTGCGCAGGATCCCGGCGACGCCGAAGGCGAACAGGGCGATGAGGGTGAGGTAGGCGACGGCGCCGAGCCCTCCCGTGATCACCGCCGGGTCGGTCAGGGCGCTCGCGGCGGCGGGCACCGAGGCCACGGCGATGGCCAGCCCGCACGCCACCAGCAGCAGCGCGGTCACCGCGGCGACGAGGGCGAGCACGAGCGCCTTGGCGCCGAACACCAGTCCGCGGCGGGGCGCGGCGGCCAGGGTGGAGAGGATCATCCCGCTGGAGTATTCGCTGGACATCACGAAGACCCCGAGGACGCCGAAGATCAGCGCGATGAAGGGCGCCGAGAACGACGACACCATCTGCAGGTAGCCGACGGGGGTCAGCATCCCGCCGCCGCCCACCTGGTCGCGCATCGCGAGGGCCATCAGGGCGCTGAGGCCGAGGCCGGCGAGGAGGGTGAGCACGAGGGTGAGGCGCACGCTGCGGAGCGAGGAGAGCTTGATCGCCTCGCTGCGGACGACCCCGCCGATGGTGAGGCGAGGGGGACGGGCGCCCGGGCGGGAGGCCGCGAGGGGGACGGGGGGCGTGGTGATGGTGGTCATGGGAGGTCCTTGGATCCGTTCGTGTCGATTCCGGAGCGCGGGGCTCAGGCCGAGGCGTACTCGACCTGGTCGCGGGTGAGGGTGAGGTAGGCCTCCTCGAGGGTGGCGGCCACCGGGGTGAGCTCGTGCAGCTCGATGCCGTGCACGGCGGCGAGCCGGCCGATCTCGGGAGCGCCGACGCCGCTCACCGTGAGCAGTCCCTCTTCCTGCGGCTGGATCTGGGCCGCCGTCGCGGCGAGCGCGTCGGCCAGGCGCTGCGCGTCGGGGGTGCGCACGGTGACGCGCACCTCCTGCGCCCCGCCCACGAGCTCCGCGATCGGCGCGTCGGCGACGATCCGGCCGCGGCCCAGGACGATGACGTGGTCGGCGGTCTGGGCCATCTCGCTCATCAGATGGCTGGAGAGCAGCACCGTCCGGCCCTCGCGGGCGAGCTCGCGCAGGAACGTGCGCACCCAGAGCACGCCGTCGGGGTCGAGGCCGTTGACCGGCTCGTCGAGGATCAGCACGCGCGGGTCCCCGAGGAGCGCCGCGGCGATGCCGAGCCGCTGGCCCATCCCGAGGGAGAACCCGCCCACCCGCTTGTTCGCCACCTCCGTGAGGCCGGCGAGGGCGAGCACCTCCTCGACCCGCGGGTTCGGGATGCCGTGGGTGGCGGCGAGCGCGCGCAGGTGGCTGCGCGCGGTGCGACCCGGGTGCACGCCCTTGGCGTCCAGGAGGGCTCCGGCGACGGCGAGCGGCGCCGGATGCTCGGCATAGGGGCGCCCGGCGATCGTGACGGTGCCGGCGGTCGGCCGGTCCAGGCCCAGCATGAGCCGCATGGTGGTGGACTTGCCCGCGCCGTTCGGGCCGAGGAAGCCGGTGACGATCCCGGGCTGGATCGAGAAGCTCACGCCGTCGACGGCGGTGCGCGATCCGTAGCGCTTGGTGAGGCCGTGCGCCTCGATCATGGTGACTCCTTGCGTCGGGAAACGGTGATGCCTCCACGCTAGGGATCGCACCCGGGTCGTCGCGTCCTCCCCCGGTACCGCCGTCGTCCGCCCCGGGTATGAGATCGGGCGCCCCGGGTACGAGATCGGCCGCGCCCGGGTCCCGGACATGCCGGCGGGGCCGTCCCGGCGAGGTCACGCAGTCACGGCCCGCCGAGTCCCCTCAGCCCCTCGCGTCCCTCAGCCCCGCAGAACCCGCTCTCCGGCCCGGCCGAGCCGAGGGGATGTGCCGGGGCGAGTGCGCACGGTCAGGACGTCGATCCTCGGCGGGGCGTATCTCCTCCGCCGGGGCGGGCGCGGGCGGTCGGGCGCCTCTACAGCTCGCCCGGCCGGGTCGCCTCGGTGTCGATGGCGTGCAGGATGCGCAGCGCGGCGGTGTCGGCCGTCTGCTCTCCTCCCTCGCCCGCGCCGCGCCGGCGCCGGGGGGCGTAGACGACGAGGGAGTGGAAGAGGAAGCGGAGCACGAAGGCCGCAGCCAGCGTGATGCCCGTGGCCAGCACCGCTGAGATGTGCCATGTCTCCACCAGCAGCGCCAGCACCGGGATGCGCACGGCGGCCTCGACGTTGTTGAAGGCGAAGGAGGAGGCGAAGCGCACGCCCACTCGCGAGGCGCGGTCGCGCATGTCGGCGAAGACGAAGCGCTCCTGCAGGAGGAAGTTGCCGACGATCGTCACCTCGGCCCCGATGATCGCCGCCCAGACGTATCCCATGCCGAGCGAGGTCAGCGCCCACACGATGCCGATGTTGACCACCGCGCCGATCGCGCCGACAGCGGCGAACCGGGACATCTTCCCGAAGCGCAGCCGGGCCAGGTGCGCCAGGAACGCGGCGCCCTGGCGGAGGGTGGCCTTGGAGGTGCCGTGCCGCCGCTCGGAGAACGTCATCGGCACCTCGGCGATCCGCAGGTCGGAGCGCACGAGGATCTCCAGCAGGATCTTGAAGCCCGAAGGCACCAGCGCGTCGAGGGCGAGCCGGCGCCGGTCCACGAGGAAGAACCCGGTCATCGGGTCGGTGCTCCGGGCCAGGCGCAGCGGGAACATCGCCTTGGTCAGCATCGTCGCCCCCCGGGAGACGCCGTAGCGCAGGGCGGTGCCCAGACCCGTGGAGTCGCCGCCGGCGAGGTAGCGGGAGGCAATGACGACATCCGCGCCGCCCTCCTCCCAGCGGTCCACGAGCGCGGGGAGGAGCTCCGGGGGATGCTGCAGATCGCCGTCCATCACGATGCACACCTCGCCCGCGGCGAGGCGGAGTCCCTCGACCACCGCGCCGCCGAGACCGCCGGCGCCCCGGTCGCGATGGTGCACGCGCACCGGCAGCGGCGCGTCGGCGGCGACGCGCTCGACCTCCTGCGGGGTGTCGTCGGTGCTGTCGTCGACGAAGAGGATCTCCGCCTCGCGCCCGTCCAGCGCCTGCGCCACGCGCGCGACCAGCTCGGAGACGCTGTCGCGCTCGTTGTAGGTGGGGACGATCACGGTCACCCGCGGTGACGTCATGCGCCCCTCCTTCCGATTCTGGCCTCCCCTATCGTGCCATGCCCGGCTCGGCGCCGTCTGCGCGCGGAGCGCCCCGGAGGAGCATCAGTACAGCGATCGACGGCGCAGCACCAGGGAGCCCAGCCCCTGCGCCGCCGCCAGCACCGCGCCGACGTGCTGCTCGAGGCGGAAGCGTCCCACCGGGCCCGTCACGCTGATCGCCGCCACCGGGTGGCCGTCGGCGCCCTGCACCGGCGCTGCGACGCACTGGATCCCGAGCGCCGACTCCTCCCGCTCGAAGGCCACTCCCGTCTCGAGCGCCCGGTCCAGCTGCGCGATCAGCGGAGCGCGCTCCACCAGCGTGTGCGGCGTCCGCGCCTCCAGCGGCCCCGCCAGCACGGCGTCACGCGTCTCCGCGTCGGCGCCGGCCAGCAGCGCCTTCCCGATGGCGGTGCAGTACAGCGGCATCCGCCCGCCGGCGCGGGAGGGGGCGGGCGCCTGGCCCCGGCCGCCGATCTTCGCCACGTAGACGACGTCGTGCCCCTCGCGCACCCCCAGGTGCACGGTCTCGTGGGTGCGCTCGTAGAGGTCCTGGAGGAACGGCATGGCCAACTCCAGCAGGCTCCGCTCCACCGACGCGCGCATGCCCAGCTCGAACAGCCCGCCGCTGAGCCGGTACCCGCGCGCGGTCTTGTCCAGGAACCGGTGGTGCACGAGGTCGGCGGCGACACGGTGGATGCTGGTGCGGGCGAGGCCCGTGCGCTCGGCGAGGGCGGCGAGGGAGAGCTCGTAGTCGTCGACGGTGAAGGCGCGGAGGATGGCGGCCGCCTTGCCCAGGACCGTCTCGCGGTCCGCGGGCCGCCGCTGCTCCGACATCTCAAAAGCATACCGGTGAGCGGAATGCACGCCGTGGTCCCGCGCGCCCGGCGGATTACGGTGAGGCCGCGGGCGGTTTCGCGCCGCGATGCATGAGGAGGCACTGTGACCAGGACGAAGGTGGCGATCATCGGATCGGGCAACATCGGCACCGATCTGATGATCAAGGTGCTGCGCGCCTCCGAGCATCTGGAGATGGGCGCGATGGTGGGCATCGACCCGGCATCGGACGGCCTGGCCCGTGCGGCGCGCCTGGGCGTGCCGACGGTCGCGACCGGGGTGGACGGGCTGGTCGGGTGGGAGGGCTTCGACGACATCGGCATCGTCTTCGACGCGACCTCCGCGAACGCGCACCGCGCGAACGCCGAACGGCTGGAGCCCTTCGGCAAGCGCCTGATCGATCTGACGCCGGCGGCGATCGGCCCGTACGTCGTGCCGCCGGTCAACCTCGCCGAGCATCTCGCGAGCCCGAACCTCAACATGGTCACCTGCGGCGGGCAGGCCACGATCCCGATCGTGGCGGCCGTGACGCGCGTGGCGCCGGTGGCCTACGCCGAGATCGTCGCGTCGATCGCCTCGAAGTCGGCCGGGCCGGGCACCCGGGCGAACATCGACGAGTTCACCGAGACGACCTCGCAGGCGATCGTCTCGGTCGGCGGCGCGGCTGCGGGCAAGGCGATCATCGTCCTGAACCCGGCCGAGCCCCCGCTCATCATGCGCGACACGGTCTTCTGCCTGGTGCACGCGCCCGAGCCGGCGGAGCAGGAGCGGATCCGCGCCTCCGTCGAGGAGATGGTGGGCGAGGTCGCCGCCTACGTCCCCGGATACCGCCTGAAGCAGGAGGTGCAGATCACCCCGATCCCCGGCGACCAGCCGCTGCGGACCCTGGTCCCGGAGAGCGCAGCCGAAGAGGGGCTCCGGCCCACCCATCAGGTCTCGGTGTTCCTCGAGGTCGAGGGCGCCGCGCACTACCTGCCGGCCTACGCCGGCAACCTCGACATCATGACCTCGGCCGCCCTGCGGGTGGCCGAGCGGATCGCCGCGGACCGCAGCGGCGCGGAAGGGAGCCGAGCATGAGCGCTCAGACGGAGTCGCCCGCGATCTATGTCCAGGACGTGACCCTGCGCGACGGCATGCACGCCGTGCGGCATCGCATCGGCGTGGACGAGGTGCGGCAGATCGTCGCCGCGCTGGACGCCGCCGGCGTCGACGCCATCGAGGTCGCGCACGGCGACGGCCTGTCCGGCTCCTCGGTGAACTACGGCCCCGGCTCCCACACCGACGGGGAGTGGATCGAGGCGGCCGCCGATGTCGTGCAGAACGCCAGGCTGACCACGCTGCTGCTCCCGGGCGTCGGGACGATCCACGACCTCACGCGGGCGTACGCCCTCGGGGTCCGCTCGGTCCGGGTGGCCACGCACTGCACCGAGGCCGACATCTCGGCCCAGCACATCGCCGCAGCCCGCGAGATCGGCATGGACGTGTCCGGCTTCCTCATGCTCTCGCACATGGCGGAGCCTGCGGAGCTGGCCCGGCAGGCGAAGCTGATGGAGTCCTACGGCGCGCACTGCGTGTACGTCACCGACTCCGGCGGGCGCCTGACGATGAACGGCGTGCGCGCCCGCGTGCGCGCCTACCGCGATGTCCTCGACCCGCAGACCCAGATCGGCATCCACGCTCACGAGAACCTCTCACTGTCGGTGGCGAACTCCGTCGTCGCGGTCGAGGAGGGCGTCTTCCGGGTGGACGCCTCGCTGGCCGGTCACGGCGCCGGCGCGGGCAACTGCCCGATCGAGGCCTTCATCGCGGTGGCGAACCTCTCCGGCTTCCGGCACGGGTGCGACCTGTTCGCCCTGCAGGACGCCGCCGACGACCTCGTCCGGCCGCTGCAGGACCGCCCCGTGCGCGTGGACCGCGAGACGCTCACCCTCGGCTACGGGGGCGTGTACTCCAGCTTCCTGCGGCACGCCGAGAACGCGGCGGCACGCTACGGCGTGGACGTGCGGGCGATCCTCATGGAGTGCGGCCGGCGGCGCCTGGTCGGCGGCCAGGAGGACATGATCATCGACATCGCCCTGGACATGGCCGCGCAGCCGGCGACGGCCTGACCGGATCGGCGTACGCTGGGATCATGACCACTCCTGCTCCCGGTTCCCTCACCGTGTTCGGCGCCGACTGGTGCGGCGACTGCCGCCGGACCAAGAAGCAGCTGGACGACCTCGGCGTCGCGTACGCCTTCGTCGACCTCGTCGCGGACCCTGCCGCGGCCGACGTCGCGAAGGAGATCTCCGGCCGCACCAACATCCCGGTCGTCGTCTACCCCGACTCCAGCCACCACGTCGAGCCCTCGAACGCCGACGTCGAGGCGAAGCTCCGCGAGCTGTCGCTCATCTGACGCGGCGCGGGGGCGGCTCCGACTCACGATCGCTGCACCGCCATCGGAGGCCTCCGGTGGCGGGCGATCGGCGCACGCCGCTCAGTAACGGCTGAACGCGCCGAGGAACACGACGGCGACGACGATCCAGGCGATGATCACCGCCAGGCCGATGTAGCCGAAGACGAGGCCGGTGATCGCGAGCCCCCGTCCGGCCTCGCCCGTGCGCCTGATCTGGCCCAGTGCGATGTGCCCGAAGACGATGCCGAGCAGCCCGCCGCCGAAGCCGAAGATGAGGGCGAGGATCGCCATCACGTTCGTCCCTGTCCGGGCCGGCGGGGCCGGCGACGCCGGGACCGCCATCGGCACGAATCCCGCGGGGGGCTCCTGGCCTCCGTTCGCCTCGCGGTAGGCGTCCCGCCACTGCTGCACCTGACGCACGCGCTCCGCGTGCTCGGCGGCGGTCCTCGCCTGCTCGGCGGCGACCGCGTCCGCCGTCCGCTGCGCCTGCGCCTGGGCGGCCTGGGCCTGGGCCTCCTCCCTCCGCTGTGCCTGCGCCTGCCGGGAGCGCTGGCGGGAGGCCGCGAGCGCCGGCTTCCAGCGGGAGATCGTGGCGGCGGCGAGGACGGCGGCCAGGACCGCCAGGGCGAGCACCGCGAGGACCGCGATGTACCCGCCCCCGTTCGTCCGGCTGGCGGCGATGTCGATGCGGACGAGCCCGTCGCCGCTGAGTGCGAGCATCTCGCCGGGGTTCCCGCTGAAGGCGAGGTTGCCGAGGATGTACGTGTCGCGCAGCGGGATGCGGGTCAGCTCACGGGCCGAGGCGACGTCGATGAGCCGGACCCCCTCGCGCTCTTCCGCACCCCAGTTCCCTTCGTCCCAGGACGTGAGCACGGCGATCTCGGCGGAGTCGGGCGAGAACGCCAGATCGGCGATGCTCGCCGACAGCTCGATGCTGCTCCCGGAGGCGCCGTCGGCCCCGTACAGGCGGACCGTGCCGTTCTCGCCGACGGCGATCGTGCGCCCATCCGGGGAGATCGCGATGGCGTCGGGCAGCCCGCTCTCGGTGTACAGGCGCCGCAGCTCCCGGGTCCCGGTCGCGTCCAGGAGGAGGATCGCGTCCTCCAGCGGCGCGTCCACCACCACCGTGCCGTCGACCGGGTTCACGGCGACCGTCGTCGCCATCCCGCCGAACGGATGCGCGCGGACCGAGCCGTCGGTGGTGGAGACCGCCCAGAAGCCGGTGTTGCCGTCGGCGAGGTACAGCGTCGCCCCGTCCGGCGAGACGGCCGTGTTCTCACCCATGTTGCCGGTGCCCGGCAGGGTCGTCCGGTACTCCTCGGTCACCCCCTCCTCGCTCAGGGACAGCGCGACGAGCTCGCCGTCGGTGTCGCCGCCCGAGCCGGCGGTGAGATAGGCCCGCGTGCCGTCCGGGGAGATCGCGATCGCCGCCGAGCCCGACTCCAGCAGGATCGGCGCGAGCGCGGAGCGGCTGAGATCGGACGCGTCCACGATGTGGAGCCCCTCCCAGCCGCCGACGTAGGCCGCCCCCGTCGCCGGCGAGAGGCCCAGGAGCCGGCCGAGGCCGGTGCCTCCGGCGGAGACATCGGTCGCGCGCTGCACCTCGGCCCCCAGGGACGGACCCCAGGCGGTCCCGTCCGCGAGGACGCCCGCCGGAGCGTCGGCGGCCATCGCGCCCAGGGTGAGCGGGATGGCGACGGCGGCCGCGAGGACGGCCACGCCGCCGGCGACCGCCCAGGCCACGGTGCGCGCCCTCGGTGTGACGGCGGCCCGGGGCGGCACGTCGCCCGCGGGCGGCACCGCCGTCACCGAATCCGCGACCGGGACTGTCACGGCCGGGCTCGCGGGCGAGGCCGACGCGGGCCCGGAATGCGCGACGAGGGGCCCGGCGGAGGCCGCGGGCTGCGCAGCCGGCGCAGCGGCGGGTTCGGGCGCCCCCTCGGCGAGGGCTCGGGCGGCGTCGGCGCGCGCCTCGGGCCGCCCGTACCGGGCGATCCACTCCTGCAGCGCCGGATAGATGCGCGGATGGACCGCGATCAGGGACTGCAGCTCCGGATGGGCCGCGGCCAGTTCCGCCAGCCGCGCCGGCGCCGTCGCCGGATCCTGAACCTCGCCGTATGCGGCCGCATCCACCATCGCTCATCCCTCCGGGGCGGCTCCGTGCCACCACCGCTCAGCCCTGAGAATAGCGGCACGGGCACGGGCGGAGCCGTCGTCTCCCCGCTCAGGCGTGCCGGCGGCACCATTCGTACATGACGATCGCGGCGGCGGCTCCGGCGTTGAGCGAGCGGGTCGAGCCGTACTGCGTGATCTCCACGCTCGCCGTGGCGGCGGCGAGCGCGTCGGGCGAGAGCCCCGGCCCCTCCTGACCGAACAGCAGCACGCAGCGCTCGGGCAGATCCGCCCGGTGTAGCGGCATCGCCCCGTGCCCGTTGTCGACGGCGAGGATCGGCAGCTCCGTCTCCCGCGCCCAGGCGGCGAACGAGGCGATGTCCTCGTGATGCCGGACGTGCTGGTAGCGATCGGTCACCATCGCCCCGCGCCGGTTCCAGCGCCGCCGGCCGATGATGTGCACGGTGTCGGCGAGGAAGGCGTTGGCGCTGCGCACGATCGAGCCGATGTTCATGTCGTGCTGCCAG
>JBEBWQ010000073.1:0-9937 GCA_040392075.1 Microbacterium sp. | reverse complement strand
GCCTCTGCCGCGCCGCCTCGGTGCTGCTGCTCGCCCTCGCGTGCGGGGCGAGCCTGGCGATCGGCTCGGCCCCGCTCCAGCCCTCGACGGTGTGGGCGGCGCTCACCGCGCCCGACGGGAGCATCGACCACATCACGGTGCTCACTCTGCGGATGCCGAGGACGGCGCTCGGCGTGCTCGTCGGCGCCGCCCTCGCGGTCTCCGGTGCGCTCATGCAGGGGCTCACCCGCAACCCGCTCGCCGACCCGGGCCTGCTCGGGGTCAACGCGGGAGCGGGGTTCGCCATCGTCATCGGGGTCGCCGTCCTCGGCGTCACCCGCATCCAGGACTACCTCTGGCTCGGGTTCGCGGGCGCCATCCTCGCGGCGGTCCTCGTCTACGGCATCGCTGCGCGCGGCGCGGGGGGCGCGACGCCGATCCGGCTGACCCTCGTCGGCGTGGCGCTGAGCGCGGTGTTCCTGGGCGTCTCGCAGACTCTCGCCCTCCTCAGCGCGGAGACCTTCGATCGGATGAGGTTCTGGGGAGCCGGATCCATCGCGGACAGGCCGGACGGCACGATCGCGACCGTGCTGCCGTGCGTCGCCCTCGGCCTCCTGCTCGCGCTCGGCACCGCGCGGGGGATGAACGCCCTCGCGCTCGGCGACGACCTGGCCCGGTCGGTCGGGGCGCATGTCGGGGCGACGCGGACGGCCGGCGTGGTCGCGATCACCCTGCTCTGCGGCGCCGCGACGGCGGCCGCCGGTCCGATCGGCTTCGTGGGGCTGATGATCCCGCACGCCGTGCGCTTCGTCACCGGTCCCGATCAGCGATGGATCATGCCGTTCGCGATGACGCTCGGCCCCGTGCTCGTGCTGATCTCGGACATCGTCGGCCGACTGATCGTCTGGCCGGCCGAGCTCCAGGTCGGCGTCGTCACCGCGTTCCTCGGCGCCCCTGTGCTGATCCTGCTCGTCCGGACCGCGCGGGTGAGGGCGCTGTGACCCGCTCACTCGTCCTGCGGGTGGGCCCTGTCAGCCGCCGCACGACGACGCGCGCGGTGGTCGTGCGATCGATCCTGCTGGTGCTGGTGCTCGCCTGCGGGCTCACCGCGCTGGCGGTGGGGTCCCGGCCGCTCGCGATCCCCGAGGTCCTCGCCGCCCTCGCTCCCGGCGCCGAGGGGATCGACCGGATGGTCGTCGTCGAATGGCGCGCGCCACGGGCCGCCGCCGCGGTCCTCTTCGGCGCCTGCCTCGGGGTCAGCGGCGCGATCTTCCAGTCGTTCACGCGCAACCCGCTCGGCAGCCCCGACATCATCGGCCTGAACACGGGCGCCTACACCGGGGTCGTCGCCGTGCTCATGCTCGGCGGCACGGGATACGCGGCGCAGGCCGGGGGAGCCCTGGCCGGCGGGCTGGGCGCGGCCGCACTCGTCTACCTGCTCGCCTTCCGCCGAGGTCTGGGCGGCTTCCGCCTCATCATCGTCGGCATCGCGATCTCGGCGACCCTCTCGTCGATCAACACCTGGTTCAGCGTGAAGGCCGACCTCGGCATGGCGATCCAGGCGGCGGTGTGGGGCGCGGGCAGCCTGAACGGCGTCGACTGGCCGGTGGTCGCCACCTCCGCGCTGGTGGCCGTGCCCCTCATCCTGACGCTCCCGGGCGTCGGCCGCTCCCTGCGCCAGATCGAGCTCGGCGACGACGCGGCGAAGGCCCTGGGCCTGCCGGTGGAGCGGCGCAAGGCCTTCGTCGTGGTCGTCGGCGTCGCCCTCACGGCGCTCGTGACGGCGGTGGCGGGCCCGGTGGCCTTCATCGCCCTGGCCGCGCCCCCGATCGCGGCCCGGATCTCGGGACGCGGCACCTCCTCCGACCTCCTCGGCCCCGCTCTCGTCGGCGCCCTCCTGCTCGGCGGCTCCGATCTCATCGCCCAGCATGCGATCCCGGGCGCGACACTGCCCGTGGGCGCCGTCACCGTCTGCATCGGCGGCGGCTACCTGATCTGGCTCCTCATCCGTGAAAGCGGTCGTTCATGACGCACACCTCGCCTCCCTCGCCATCATCGGCCCCCTCGCGACTCGCCGCCGCGGGGGTGAGCGGCGGATACGGCCCGACGGTCGTGATCGACCAGGTCGACATCGAGATCCCGGACGGCTCGTTCACGGCGATCATCGGGCCGAACGCCTGCGGGAAGTCCACGCTGCTGCGCATGCTGGCGAAGCTGCTCAGCCCCCGCGCGGGCGCCGTGCTGCTCGACGGTGCAGACGTCCGCAGCTACGCGACGAAGGAGTTCGCCCGCCGGCTCGGCCTGCTGCCGCAGACGCCGCTCGCCCCGGAGGGCATCACGGTCACCGACCTCGTCGGGCGCGGGCGCTACCCCCACCAGAGCGTCTTCTCGCAGTGGAGCCGACGCGATGAGGAGGCGGTGGAGCGGGCGATGGCGGCGACGCGCGTCGCCGACCTGGCCGACCGCCACCTCGACGAGCTGTCGGGGGGCCAGCGCCAGCGCGTCTGGATCGCGATGGCGCTCGCGCAGGAGACGCCGCTGCTCCTGCTCGACGAGCCGACGACCTACCTCGACGTCGCGCACCAGTTCGAGGTGCTCGAGCTCATCGACCGGCTGCGCGCGGAGGGGCGCACGATCGTGGCAGTGCTGCACGACCTCAACCACGCGGCGCGCTTCGCGGACCACCTGATCGCCATGCGGGACGGGAGGATCCTCGCGCAGGGGCCGCCGAGCGAGCTGATCACGGCGGAGACCGTCGAGCGGGTCTTCGGGCTCCGCTCCCGCGTCATCCCCGACCCCGACACGGGGACCCCGGTCGTGCTTCCCCGGGCGGCGATCGGCTGACAGAGCCGCAGCCACCCCCGGGCGTTCGCGTCCTGGTCTTCCCCGTCTTCCCGTTCCCGTCTCAAAAACTGTCGGTATCCGCGCCGGAGAGCGACAGATTTCGCGACGGGAACGGAGGGGTCGCGCGGGGAAGGGGACCGGGGGCGCGTGAGAGGCGAGGCGGGGGCCGGACCGCGGCCTCCGGGGAGAGGGGCGGACCGCGGTTACTCCCGGCCCGATCCGGCGGGCGCGCAGGAGGGCGTCGGTAGAATCGAGGCATCCACACCAGGAGGACGTGCACATGCGGATCACCGGACTCGGCCATGCCGGGATGCTCATCGAGACGGCGGGGGGATCCATCCTCTGCGACCCGGTGATCGGCCCCTCGTTCTACGGGTCCTGGTTCCCCTTCCCGGACAACCGCGGGCTCGACTGGGAGCGCATCGGCAAGGCCGACTTCCTCTACATCTCGCACCGGCACCGCGACCACTTCGACCCCGCCCTTCTGGAGCGCTACGTCGCCAAGGACATCGAGGTGCTCCTGCCCGAGTACCCGACCGACGACCTCGAACGGGACATCCGCGCCCTCGGCTACGACAACATCACCTACGCGCCGGCCGGCGAGATCATCCGCCGTGGTGCGCTGAAGATCATGGTGACGCCGCTGCGCGCCCCCAGCGACGGGCCGATCGGCGACTCCTCGCTCAGCGTCGACGACGGCACGGCGTCGATCCTCAACCAGAACGACTCGCACCCGCTGGATCTGGAGAGGCTGCTCGCCTTCGGCAAGCCGGAGGCGTACTTCACCCAGGTCTCCGGCGCGATCTGGTGGCCGATGGTCTACGACCTGCCGCAGGACGCCAAGCAGAACTTCGCCCGGCTCAAGCGCGAGGCGCAGAACAAGCGCGCCCTGTACTACATCGAGAAGGTCGACGCCCCGCACGTCTTCCCGATGGCCGGTCCGCCGATGTTCCTCCGGGACGACCTGTTCCGCTTCAACGGCTACGGCCGGGACGACGATGCGATCTTCACCGACCAGAAGCAGTTCCTGGCCGTCCTGAAGGAGCAGCTGCCGCAGTACGACGGGCAGCTCTTCCTGCCCGGCACCGTCGTCGAACTGCAGGACGGCGCGCTCAGCGTGACCCAATCGCTCTACGCCCCCGAGGAGATCGACCGGATCTTCGACGACAAGTGGGACTACCTCGAGGAGCAGCGAGCCACGCGGCAGCAGGAGATCCGGGACGAGGAGGCGTCGCGCGCCCCGGTGCTCGCCCCCGCCGAGATGCTCGCGGCCCTGAAGGAGTGGTGGGAGCCGCTGCTGAAGAAGTCGCGCACGATCCGCCTGGGGGTCGGGGGACCGGTGCGCATGACGATCGGCGAGCTGGACCTGGTGGTCGACTTCCCGAAGGCGAAGGTGCGCGAGTTCGCGGGGGAGGACTGCGAGTTCTGGTACACGATCCCCGCCGATCTCGTCTCGACCAACATCGCCGAGCACGAGATCGACTGGTCCAACTCGATCTTCCTGTCGATGCAGTTCGGCGCGGGGCGCAAGGGCAAGTTCAACGAGTTCATCTACACGTTCTTCAAGTGCCTCTCCACCGACCGGATCGAGTACGTGGAGAACTGGTACTCGGAGCAGACCGATCAGACCGAGGACGCGGAGATCGGCGACTGGGTCGTGCAGCGCCGCTGCCCGCACCTGCGCGCGGACCTCACCCGCACCGGGAGGATCGACGAGGACGGCGTGCTCACCTGCTCGCTGCACGACTGGAAGTGGGACCTCGCCACCGGCCGGTGCCTCAGCACCCAGGGGCATCCGATCCGCGCCTCGCGCGCGGACGCCGTCACCGATGCGGCGCTGAGCCCCGCCTGAGGCGCGTCCCGGCGAGGGCCCGGTGCGCCGTGGCCTAGACTGGAGCGAAAGCAACCTTTAACCCCGTCCTGTGAGGCGGAGAAGGGAGCGGCAGATGAGCGAGCCCCTGAGTGAACCCCAGAGCGCGCGCACGGTGCTGCACGAGGCCGATATCGCCCGCGCGCTGACGCGCATCGCGCACGAGATCCTGGAGTCCAACCGCGGTCCTGAGGGACTCGTCCTGCTCGGCATCCCGACCCGCGGCGTCACGCTCGCCCAGCGCCTCGCCGTGGTCGTCTCCGACATCGCCGGCGTCCCGGTCCCGGTCGGAGCCCTGGATGTCACGCTCTTCCGCGACGACCTGGGCCGCAACCCCACCCGCTCGCCGCACCCGACCGAGATCCCCGATGCGGGGATCGACGATCGCACCGTCGTGCTCGTCGACGATGTCCTCTATTCCGGCCGGAGCATCCGCGCCGCGCTCGACGCGTTGCAGTCGATCGGCCGGCCCTCGGCGGTGCGCCTGGCGATCCTCGTCGACCGGGGACATCGCGAGCTGCCGATCCGTCCCGACTTCGTGGGGAAGAACATCCCCTCCGCCCGCACCGAGCGGGTCAACGTGCGCCTGCGCGAGAACGACGGCGCCGACGAGGTGGTGATCGAGTCATGAGGCACCTGCTCGACACCCAGTCGCTCGCCCGGGAGACGGCGCTGCGCATCCTCGACGTGGCCGAGGACATGGCCGACACCCAGTCGCGGGAGGTCAAGAAGCTCCCGACGCTGCGCGGCAAGACCGTGGTGAACCTCTTCTTCGAGGACTCCACCCGCACCCGCATCTCCTTCGAGGCCGCCGCGAAGCGCCTCTCCGCCGATGTCATCAACTTCGCCGCCAAGGGCTCCAGCGTGTCCAAGGGGGAGAGCCTCAAGGACACCGCGCAGACGCTGCAGGCAATGGGCGCCGACGCCGTGGTCATCCGGCACGGTGCCTCCGGCGCGCCGCGCACCCTCGCCACCAGCGGCTGGATCACCGCGGGCGTGGTGAACGCCGGCGACGGCACCCATGAGCATCCCACCCAGGCGCTGCTGGACGCCTTCACGATCCGCAAGCGCCGCTTCGGGACGGACAGCCGCGGTCGTGACCTCGCCGGCCATCGCGTGGTGATCGTCGGTGACGTGCTGCACTCGCGGGTCGCCCGCTCCAACGTGTGGCTGCTCACGGCGCTCGGCGCCGAGGTGACCCTGGTGACCCCGCCCACGCTCGTGCCGCAGAACGTCAGCGCCTGGCCCGTCCGCGTCCTCTACTCCCTGGACGAGGCGCTGGCCGAGGGTCCCGACGCGGTCATGATGCTGCGCATCCAGCTCGAGCGGATGAACGCGGCGTATTTCCCCAGTGAGCGGGAGTATTCGCGCCTGTGGGGGCTCGACGCCGTGCGCCTGGCGAGTCTGCCGCCCGGTAGCATTGTCATGCATCCCGGCCCGATGAACCGCGGGCTGGAGATCGCCGCGGAGGCGGCGGACTCGCCGCGTTCCACGGTTCTGGAACAGGTCGCCAACGGCGTGTCCGTGCGGATGGCCGTGCTGTACCTGCTGCTGGCAGGGGAACGAGAGGGAGAGAAGTGACCGAGACCCTTCTCATCACCGGAGCGGCTCTGACGGGCGGCTCGCGTGCGGACATTCTCGTCGAGGACGGGATCATCGCCGAGGTCGGCTCCGGCCTCAGCCGCGCGGGCGCCCGGGTGATCGACGCCGACGGGCTCATCGCCCTGCCGGGCCTGGTCGATCTGCACACCCATCTGCGCGAACCGGGGTACGAGGCGAGCGAGACGGTGCTGACCGGCACCCGGGCGGCCGCGGCCGGCGGCTTCACCGCCGTGTTCGCGATGCCGAACACCTCGCCCGTGGCCGACACCGCCGGGGTGGTGGAGCAGGAGCTGGCCCTCGGCGAGGAGGCCGGCTACGCCACCGTCCAGCCGATCGGCGCCGTCACCGTCGGACAGAAGGGGGAGCGGCTCGCCGAGCTCGGCGCCATGGCCGCCTCCCGGGCGAAGGTGCGCGTGTTCAGCGACGACGGCTTCTGCGTCTGGGACTCGCTCATCATGCGCCGCGCGCTGGAGTACGTGAAGTCCTTCGGCGGCGTGATCGCGCAGCATGCGCAGGATCCGCGTCTCACCGAGGGCGCGCAGATGAACGAGGGCGCGGTCTCGGCGGAGCTGGGCCTGGCCGGCTGGCCGGCGGTCGCCGAGGAGTCGATCATCGCCCGGGACGTGCTGCTGGCCGAGCACGTGGGCTCGCGTCTGCACGTGTGCCATCTCTCCACCGCGGGCTCGGTGGACCTCATCCGCTGGGCAAAGAAGCGCGGCATCGATGTGACCGCCGAGGTCACCCCGCACCACCTGCTGCTCACCGAGGACCTCGTGCGCGGCTACGACGCCCGATTCAAGGTCAACCCGCCGCTGCGCCGGGCCGAGGACGTGCAGGCCGTGCGCGAGGGGCTCGCCGACGGCACGATCGACATCGTCGCGACCGATCACGCGCCGCACCCGCACGAGCACAAGGCGTGCGAGTGGCAGGCCGCCGCCAACGGCATGGTGGGCCTGGAGAGCGCACTGCGCGTGGTGCACGGGGCGATGGTCGAGACCGGCCTCATGGACTGGGCCGACGTCGCCCGCACCATGAGCGCGGCCCCCGCCCGCATCGGCCTGCTCGCCGGGCACGGCACGCCGCTGGAGGCGGGGCAGCCGGCCGAGATCACCCTCTACGACCCCAGCGTCCGCGGGGTGTTCACCGAGGCCGACCTGCACGGTCGCAGCGAGAACTCGCCCTACCTCGGGCAGGACCTGCCCGGCCGGGTGGTCTGGACGATCCACCGCGGCGCCCCCACGGTCGCCGACGGCGTGCTCGTGGAGAGGGGTGCCCGATGAGCCGGGAGCTGGCCATCGGGGTCATGGTCGCCGCCGCCGTCCTCGTCCTCGTGCTCATGCTGTGGGGCTGGCGCCGGCGCCTCCGCCGGGACGGCGTCCTGATCGCCCCGATCGGCGAGGCCGATCCCGCGACCGTGCGCAGCCGGTACGAGATCCTCTACGTCGCTACGACCCGCCACGACGAGCCCCTGGAACGGGTGGCGATCCGCCCCCTCGCCTACCGGGCGCGCGGGGAGGCCGTGGTGACCGATACCGGCGTCGCACTCATCCTCGACGGCGCGCCCTCCGTGTTCCTCGACCGTGCGCGCCTGCGCGCCGCCGACCGCGCCACCTGGGCGATCGACCGCGTCGTCGAGCCCGGGGGCCTCGCCCGCGTGGTCTGGCAGGGCGACCTCGTCCCGCAGGGCGACGACGGAGCGCTCCTCGATTCCTACCTCCGCATGACCTCGGGCGATCCCCAGCCCTTCCTCACCGCCGTGCAGGACCTGTGCACGCCCACCGAGACGGGAGCCTCTCGATGACCCGCAGCTCTGCTGTCCACACGCCCGAACCCGCCGTCCTCGTCCTGGAGGACGGGACCCGGTACCCCGGCCGGGCCTACGGCGCCCGGGGCACCACCGTGGGCGAGGTGGTCTTCGCCACCGGCATGTCGGGCTACCAGGAGACGCTCACCGACCCGTCCTACGCGGGCCAGATCGTGGTGCAGACCGCGCCGCACATGGGCAACACCGGGGTGAACGCCGAGGACGCCGAGTCCGAGCGCATCTGGGTCGCCGGCTACGTCGTGCGCGACCCCTCCCGGATCGTGTCGAACTGGCGTGCCGACGGCTCCCTCGACGACGCGCTGGAGGACTCCTCGATCGTCGGCATCAGCGGGATCGACACCCGCGCAATCACCCGCCGGATCCGCTCCGCCGGCGCCCTGCGCGGGGGGATCTTCTCCGGTGCCGCCGCCGCGATCGATGCGGACGAGCAGCTGCGCATGGTCGCGGAGTCGCCGCGGATGAGCGGCCAGAACCTGTCCGCCGAGGTCTCCGCGATCCAGCAGCGCTCCGTCCCCGCACGGGGCGAGCGCCGCATCGGCACGCTCGCGGTGATCGACCTGGGCGTCAAGCAGGCGACGCTGGAGAACCTCGCCGACCGCGGCTTCGACGTGCGCGTCATGCCGCAGACCGCATCGTTCGAGGACATCCAGGCCCTCGAGCCGGTCGCCGTGTTCTACTCCAACGGCCCCGGCGACCCGGCGGTCTCCGACCGGCACGTCGCGCTGCTGCGGGAGGTGCTGGAGGCCGGGCTGCCCTACTTCGGCATCTGCTTCGGGAACCAGCTGTTCGGCCGCGCGCTGGGCCTTTCCACCTACAAGCTGCCCTTCGGCCACCGGGGGATCAACCAGCCGGTGCTCGACAAGCAGACCGGCCGGGTGGAGATCACCGCGCACAACCATGGCTTCGCGGTGGAGGCGCCGCGGGAGGGCGTCTTCGACAGCCCGAACGGCTACGGCAAGGTCGAGGTCAGCCACATCGGCCTCAACGACAACGTGGTGGAGGGGCTGCGCGCCCTGGACATCCCGGCGTTCTCGGTGCAGTACCACCCCGAGGCGGCCGCGGGACCCCGCGACGCCAACTACCTCTTCGACCGTTTCGCGGACATGGTCACCGCGCACCTCGCCCAGCCTGCCCAGCCCGTTCAGAAGGATCAGAAGTAATGCCCCAGCGCGACGACATCCGCTCCGTCCTCGTCATCGGCTCGGGTCCGATCGTCATCGGCCAGGCCTGCGAGTTCGACTACTCCGGCACCCAGGCCTGCCGCGTGCTGCGCGAGGACGGCATCCGGGTGATCCTGGTCAACTCCAACCCGGCCACGATCATGACCGACCCCGACTTCGCCGACGCCACCTACGTCGAGCCGATCACCCCCGAGGTGATCGAGACCATCCTCGCCAAGGAGCGCCCCGACGCGATCCTGCCGACCCTCGGCGGCCAGACCGCGCTGAACGCGGCGATGGCCCTCCATGACCGCGGGATCCTCGAGAAGTACGACGTCGAGCTCATCGGCGCCAAGGTCGACGCGATCCGCCGCGGCGAGGACCGGCAGATCTTCAAGGAGCTCGTGCTCGCCGCCGGCGCGGACGTCGCCGCGTCCCGTATCGCGCACACGATGGACGAGGTGCTGAAGGCGGCCGACGAGCTCGGCTATCCGCTCGTCGTGCGCCCCTCGTTCACGATGGGCGGTCTCGGCTCGGGCTTCGCCTACGACGAGGAGGACCTGCGCCGCATCGCCGGCGCCGGCCTGCACGACTCGCCGACGAACGAGGTGCTCCTGGAGGAGTCGATCCTCGGCTGGAAGGAGTACGAGCTCGAGC
>JBEBWQ010000072.1:0-9952 GCA_040392075.1 Microbacterium sp. | reverse complement strand
GTTGACGCCGCCGACGACCGGCGCCGACCGCATCTCGAACTCCTGCCGCTTCGCGCGACGCGACTTGCGCTGCTTGCTCTTGCCGCCGCCCTTGCCGAAGGCACCCGCGGTGCCGCCGCCGGGGCCACGGCCACGACCACCGCCGCCACCGGGACGACCGGCGAAGCCACCGCCCGGCGCACCGCCGGGACGCTGGAAGCCGCCGCCAGCACCGGCGCCGGCGCCGCCGGGACGACCGGGACCGCCCGGACGGCCGGGGCCGCCGGGACGCTGCTGGAACGGCGCGCCCGGACGCGGCGAGCCGCTGCGGGGAGCACCGGGACGAGGGGCGCCCGGACGAGGGGCGCCGGGGCGGGGCGCACCCGGACGCGGAGCCTGGGGCCGCGGGATGTTCCCGGGGGTGGGACGCTGGCCCATGCCCTGCGCCGAGGCGAAGGGGTTGTTGCCCGGACGCGGGCCGGCGGGGCGCTGGCCCATGCCCTGCGCCGAGGCGAAGGGGTTGTTGCCCGGACGCGGGCCCGGGGTGGGTCCGCCGCCCTGGGGCGCGGAATCGCCCGAGGCGGGCGCGGGGGCGCTCTCCTGCGCCTGCGCCGCGGGGCGGGGGGCCTCGGCGGCGGAGCTCGGAGCCTCCGGTGCGCTCTGCGCCGCCGGCTTCTCCTCCTGAGGAGCGGGAGTCTTGGGGGCCGGACGGGGACCGGGGACCGGACCGCCGGACTTCTTCGCGGCCGGAGCGGGCTTCGCCTGCTCGGCCGGCTTGGCGCCCCCCTCGGCCTCGATCGCCTGGCGCAGCTTGCGCGCGACCGGCGGCTCGATGGTCGAGGACGGGGACTTCACGAACTCGCCGAGCTCCTTGAGCTTCGCGAGCGCGTACTTGCTGTCGACGCCGAGTTCAGCGGCGATCTCGTGCACACGTGGTTTGGCAGTTCACTTTGTTTCCATAGCCGTTCAGCCGTTTCTCGATGGTCTGCGCGTCCTCTGCGGGTGGAAGGACCGGGGATTCCCGGAAATCCAGCGCAGCGGACACACGGAGTGCACGGGCGAAAGCGCGGCGCCGACGGGCGGCCTCCACGCACTCGGACACCGGATGCACCCAGGCGCCCCGGCCCGGCATCACCGCCCGTTCGTCGACGACGAGGGACGAATCCGCCGCGACCACCCTCAGGAGGGCGGATCGGGGGGCGCGCATGCGGCATCCGATGCACGTTCGTACGGGTTCCATCCTACACCTCGCCTCCGCCCGCGAGCCCGGGGCGCGCGGGCACCCCTCCCGGACCGGTCCTCAGCCCTCGTCCAGGATGCTGTCGGGCTGGATGTCGATCTTGGCGCCGGTGAGCTTGGCCGCCAGCCGGGCGTTCTGCCCCTCCTTGCCGATGGCGAGGGACAGCTGGTAGTCGGGGACGAGCGCGCGCACGGCCTTCGTCCCCGCGTCCAGGACGAAGCTCGAGGTGACCTTGGCGGGCGAGAGCGCGTTGGCGACGAAGGCGGCGAGCTCGGGGTTGTAGTCGACGATGTCGATCTTCTCCCCCGCCAGCTCCTCGGTCACGGCCCGCACGCGGCGGCCCATCTCGCCGATGCAGGCGCCCTTGGCGTTGACCTGCGGATCGTTCGCCGCCACCGCGATCTTGGTGCGGTGGCCGGCCTCCCGGGCCAGCGACACGATCTCGACCAGGCCCTGCGCGATCTCGGGGACCTCGAGCGCGAAGAGCTTGCGCACCAGGCCGGGGTGGGTGCGCGAGACGGTGATCGCCGGCCCCTTGGCGCCCTTGGCCACGCTGGTGACGTAAACCCGGAGCCGGCGCCCGTGCGCGTAGTCCTCGCCCGGCACCTGCTCCTCCGGGGGCAGGATCGCCTCGACGCTGCCGAGGTCGACGTGGATCATGCGGGGGTTCGGGCCCTGCTGGATGATGCCGGCGATGATGTCGCCCTCTTTGCCGCGGAACTCGCCGAGCACCGCGTCGTCGGCGATGTCGCGCAGCCGCTGGCCGATGACCTGCTTGGCGGCGTAGGCGGCGATGCGGCCGAAGTCCTCGGGGGTGACCTCCTCCTCGCCGAGCACCGCCCCCTCCTCGTCGAGGAGCGGGACGAGGATCGTCACGTGCCCGGTCTTGCGGTCCAGCTGCGCACGCGTTCCCTCGGGCACCTCGCCGTGCGCGGAGACGTGCTTGGCGTACGCGGTGAGCACCGCCTGCTCGATGATGCCGACGAGCTCGTCGAACGGGATCTGCTTCTCACGCTCGACGGTCCGCAGCAGTGCCAGATCGATGTCCATGATGGCCTCCCTGTTCAGTTCTCGCCGGCGCAGGGTGCCGCGCAGGCGTCCGTACCACGGTACCTCAAGGAGGCCGAGCGCAGTCCGAGCCTGCTCGGGACTGCCGAGGCCGACGCCGAGGTCGCAGGCGCGACGCGCCGAGAACCTCAAGCGCGCTCGAGCCCGCCTGAGAACAGGCCGCCCGCCCGAGAACAGGAGAGACCCGCGGAGATCCTCCTGATCTCGGGCGACTGTCATGATCTCGGGCAGTCATCCTGCGCCCGGGTCGGGAGCGTCTCGGACTCAGGCGGCCGAGGGCAGCGCGTTGATGGCGCGGATCAGCCAGTGCAGCGACCCGACGGCGCGCTGCGCGGGGGTCAGCACGATCCGGGGCAGGTCCAGCCGGTCGCCGTCCGCGCGCTCGGCGCCGAGGGGCTCCGTGCGCTCGATGGTGCCCGTCGCGCACAGCGCGGCGAACCGGTCCGCGAGCATCTCGATCTCGGCATCGGTGGGCATGTGCCGCAGCCGCAGCACGAGCCGGTCCCCCACCCAGCGCAGCGAGTCGTAGTTGTGCCAGAAGGAGGTGATCTCGGCCGCGGCCGCCTCCACCGAATCGGTGATGAGCACCCGGTCCAGGTCGTCGGGCGAGACCACGCCCGCGGGGACGAGCTGCTCGTCGACGAAGCGCTTCATCCCCGTCCAGAACCCCCCGCCGCGCGCGTCGAGGAGCACGATGGGCATCGGCTCGGACTTCCCGGTCTGCTGCAGGGTGAGCAGCTCGAACATCTCGTCCAGCGTGCCGAAGCCGCCCGGCAGGCAGATGAAGCCGCGGGACTCCTTCACCAGCATCAGCTTGCGGGTGAAGAAGTACTTCATCGACACCACGTGCCCGTCGAGGGCTGCAGGTGCGCTGGAGCGCTCCTCGAAGGGCAGCCGGATCGACACGCCCAACGACATCTCCTGCCCCGCGCCCTCGCTCGCGGCCTGCATGATCCCGGGGCCGGCGCCGGTGACCACCATCCACCCGTCGGCCGCGAGCGCCTCGGCGACGTCGCGTGCCTGCACGTACAGCGGATCGTCCGTCCTCGTGCGCGCGGAGCCGAAGACCGTCACCTTGGGCACGTCCTGGAACGGCCGGAACAGGGCGAACGCGTCGCGCATCTCGCTGAGGGCCGCGGAGGCGATCTTCAGATCCAGACGGTCGGTCTCCTCCTGGCCGAGCAGCAGCCCGGTGCGGAGGATGCGGGTGACGAGCCCGCGCTCCGCCTGGATCCCGGCGTCGTCCAGCAGAGCGGCGACATCGTCGCGGAGGCTTTCCGGCAGCAGTGCATCGGTCATGCCTCCAGCCTGTCAGATCGCGCCGCCTGAGGTCCTCATGACGTCCGACCCCTCGAAGCACGCAGAGAAAGCACACGGAGAATTAGACTCCTCACATGTCGACCGCGTGCACCACGATCACCACGAGAGCGCGGATCGCCCTTCCCTCGGAGGGCCACCGCGCGCTCGCCCTCCGCGTGCGGCGGCGGATTGCGGTGCGCGGGGCGAGGAAGGTCGTCTCGTGATCGACGCCCCGCAGGACGCCGAGGCGCTCCGCGACCGTGTCCGCGCGGAGGCCGACGAGCTCGGCAGCGCCGTGCCCGTGCCGTGACGATGCAGGCCACCGGGATGGGGTGGATCCAGCGGAACCAGGTGGCGCTGTACCTCGCGGCGCTCGGTGCGGGAGCGGTGCTCGGGCTGGTGCTGCCGCAGGTCGCGGGGCCCGCGGAGGCCGCCGTCACGCCGGTACTGGCCCTGCTGCTCTATGCGACCTTCCTGGGTGTGCCGTTCGGCCGGATCGCGCAGGCGTTCCGCGATGTGCGCTTCCTCCTCGTCGTCGCGGTGCTGAACTTCGTCCTCGTGCCCGCGGTCGTGTTCGTCCTCTCCCGTCTGATCGCCGAGGACCGAGCGCTGCTGGTGGGCGCGCTGTTCGTTCTGCTGACGCCGTGCGTGGACTACGTCATCGTGTTCACCGGGCTCGCCGGCGGTGCCCGGGACCGGCTCCTCGCCGCCACTCCCCTGCTGATGCTGGGGCAGATGCTGCTCCTGCCGGTCTTCCTCTGGCTGTTCCTCGGCCCCGGGTTCGTCGGATCCGTCGACCTCGCCCCCTTTGTGCAGGCGTTCGCGTGGATCATCGTGGTCCCGCTCGTCGCGGCCGGGCTGACGCAGGTGCTCGCCGCACGCACGCGGGCCGGTCGGCGTGCCGAGGCCGCGGTGCTCGGCACGATGGTGCCGCTGATGATGCTCACCCTGGCGGTCGTGGTCGCGTCCCAGATCCATCGCCTCGGCGGTCAGATCGCCGCGCTGCTGCCGGTGCTCCCCGTCTACGTCCTGTTCGTCGCCGTCATGCTGGGGATCGGCGCCCTCACCGACCGGATCGCACGGGTCGACGTGCCGGGACGCCGCGCGATCGTGTTCAGCGGCGTCACGCGCAACTCGCTCGTCGTCCTGCCGCTCGTGCTGGCCCTTCCCGCCGGATTCGAGCTCGCCCCGCTGGCGGTGGTCGCCCAGACCCTGGTGGAGCTGGTCGCCATGGTCGTGCTCGTGCGGCTCGTTCCCCGTCTCCTCCCCGAGCGATCGGCGGGACGCCGGGCCCGGGGCTGAGCGTGGAGGAACCGGGACGGACGATCAGCGCCGCGAAAGCGCCGCCCCGACGGGAGAAGGATCCGTGCGAGGAGCGATCGACACCGCGCGACGACCCCGCGACACCCGCGGAGACGGCGCACCCGAGAAACCGCTCGGCGCCGCGCACCGCCCGGTGTCAGGGCGCTGCGGCGACCGCTCAGCGCTGCGCGAGGAGACGCGCGACGGCCTCGTCCGCGGCGACCGCCTCGCGCTCGCCCGTGCGGCGGTCCCACAGCTCGACCTGCCCCTCGGCGGCACCGCGTCCGGCGATGACGATCCACGGCACGCCGAGCAGCTCCGCGTCGCCGAACTTCACGCCGGGCGAGACCTTCGGGCGGTCGTCGTAGAGCACGTCGAGCCCCGCCGCCTCCAGCCCGGCGACGAGCCCCTCGGCGACCTCGAACGCCACCCCGTCCTTGCCGGTGGCGACGATGTGGACGTCGAAGGGCGCGATCGACGGGGGCCAGATGAGGCCCTTCTCGTCGCTGTTCAGCTCGGCGATCGCGGCGAGGATGCGCGTGACGCCGATGCCGTAGGAGCCCATGGTGACGGTGACCAGCTTGCCGTTCTCGTCCAGGACCTTCAGCCCCAGCGCCTCGCAGTACTTGCGGCCGAGCTGGAAGACGTGGCCGATCTCCATCCCGCGCGCGAGCGTCACCGGGCCCGAGCCGTCCGGGGCGGGGTCGCCCTCGCGCACGTTCGCGACCTCGACGAAGCCGTCGCCGAAGAAGTCGCGCCCGGCCACCAGGCCGTGCACGTGCTTCTGATCGATGTTCGCGCCGGTGATCCAGCGGGTCCCCTCGGCCACCCGGGGGTCCAGCAGGTAGCGGATGCCGGTGGCCGAGTCCTCGCCGAGGATCGCGCCGGTCCCGGACCACGGCCCGATGTAGCCGCGCACGAGCAGCGGGTTCCTCTCGAAGTCCTCGTCGGTCGCGGCCGACACCTCCGCGGGCGCGAAGGCGACCTCGGCGCGCTTGTCGTCCACCTCGCGGTCGCCGGGCACGCCGACGACGACGAGCTCGCGCGTGCCGTCCAGGTGCGTGAGCGCGAGCACGACGTTCTTCAGCGTGTCGGCGGCGGTCCACTCCCCCTCCAGCGCCCCGTTGCAGTGCGCCACGAGCGTCTCGATGGTGGGCGTGTCCGGGGTGTCGAAGACCACCGGAGCCGGCGCGTCGTCGAAGGGCACGGGGGCGACCGGCGGCGTCGAGTACGCCTCGACGTTGGCCGCGTAGCCGCCGGCGGAGCGGACGAAGGTGTCCTCGCCGATGGGCGTCGGGTGCAGGAACTCCTCGCTGCGGGAGCCGCCCATCGCCCCGGCGTCGGCCTGGACGATGACGTACTCCATCCCCAGGCGCTGGAAGATGCGCTCGTAGGCGTCGCGCTGGGCCTGGTAGGAGGCGGCGAGCCCCTCGTCGTCCACGTCGAAGGAGTAGGCGTCCTTCATGGAGAACTCGCGGCCGCGGAGGAGGCCCGCCCGCGGCCGGGCCTCGTCGCGGTACTTGTCCTGGATCTGGTAGATCGTCAGCGGCAGGTCCTTGTACGAGGAGTACAGGTCCTTCACCAGCAGCGTGAACGCCTCCTCGTGCGTGGGCGCGAGCAGGTAGTCGCCGCCCTTGCGGTCCTGCAGGCGGAAGAGGAGGTCGCCGTACTCCTCCCAGCGGCCGGTGGCCTCGTAGGGCTCGCGCGGCATGAGGGCCGGGAAGTGCACCTCCTGGGCACCGGCGGCATCCATCTCCTCGCGGACGATCCGCTCGATGTTGCGGCGCACCCGCAGGCCGAGCGGCAGCCAGGCGAAGACGCCGGCCGCCTGCCGGCGGATGTACCCGGCGCGGACGAGGAGCCTATGGCTCTGGACCTCCGCCTCGGCGGGGTCCTCCCGGAGCGTGCGGACGAAGAGATGGGAGAGACGTGTGACCACCCGTCAAGTCTAGTGACGGGGCGCGCCCCCACTCACCCGCGCCCGTTCTTCTCCCCATCGCCTCGTCTCTCCCCGTTCCCGTCGCAAAGACTGTCGCTATCCGACGCGAGAAGCGACAGTTTTTGCAACGGGAGTGTTCCCTGGGCACGGAGGTGGCGGTGGCCCGAGGGGCGCGGGCGTCAGTTCAGCGCGCGGGTCCCGGCGGGGATGACGCCATCGGCGTAGAGACTCGTCGCGAGATCCTGCAGGGCGGTGAGCGCGACCCGCTGCGTGGTCGGCCCGTAGGAGATGCGGGCGACGCCCAGCGCCTCGTACTCCGCAGCACGCAGGGCTCCGGGAAGGCCGATGACGCTGATCTTCCGCTCGCCGATGCCGTCGACCAGCTGCCGCGTGGTGTCGGCGTCGAGGATCCCGGGGACGAAGACGCAGGTCGCGCCGGCGTCCAGGAACGCCCGCCCGCGCTCGATCGCGTCGGCGATCGACTCCTCCTGGGGACGTCCGCCGGCCCGGACGAAGGCGTCGGTGCGGGCGTTCAGCACGAACGGCACGCCCTCGGCCTCGCCGGCCCGCACGATCGCCTCCACGACCGCGACCGACTCGGCCAGGGGCTTCAGACGGTCCTCGACGTTCGCGCCGACGACCCCCGCGCCGATCGCGCGCCGCGTGGTCTCCCCCGCGTCGCCGTAGCCGTCATCCAGATCGGCGCTCACGGGAAGGTCCACCGCGCCCGCGATGCGGCCGACCATGTCGAGCATCAGCTCGCGCGGGATCTGGCCGTCCGGGTAGCCGAAGGTCGCGGCGATCGAGTGCCCCGCGGTCGCCAGCGCCCTCGTCCCGGGAAGGTCGGCGACGGCCTTGGCGGACACCACGTCCCACACGTTCACCACCCGCAGGATCTCGGGGGCGCTGTGGAGGTCGGTCAGGGTCCGGGACTTCTCGACAAGCTTCTCGACAGGGGTGCTCATCCCCCCACGCTACCCCGCGGGGCCCGGGAGCGGCAGGCCTAGGCTGGCACCATGCCCCAGCGCCGATCGCACGTCGCTCCGTCCGCTGCGCAGAGCGACCTGGCCCTCGCCCTGGCCGCGCTGCGCGATGAGATCGGGGCGCCCGCGGAGTTCTCGCCGGGGGCGCTGGCCGAGGCCGCGTCCGCCGTCGCCGCCCCTCCGGCGCTCGATCTCCGTGACGTGCCGTTCGCCACGCTGGACCCGGTCGGATCCCGCGACCTCGATCAGGCCTTCCACCTCGCCCGCGCGGGATCGGGGTTCCGGGTCCGCTATGCGATCGCCGACGTGCCCGCGTTCATCCGGCCCGGCGGCGCACTGGACGCGGCCGCCCGGGAACGCGGGCAGACGCTCTACGCCGCCGACGGCTCGATCCCCCTGCACCCGCGCACGCTCTCGGAGGACCGGGCGTCGCTCCTCCCCGACGTCGATCGCCCGGCCGTGGTCTGGACCTACGACCTCGACGGCGACGGCGCGGTGACCGCGACGCGTCTGGAGCGGGCCATGATCCGCTCGCGCGTGCAGCTGGACTACGAGACGACCCAGGCCGCCCTCGACCGCGACGAGGAGTCGCCCGCGTCCCTGCTGCCCGAGATCGGGCGACTGCGGCTGGAGCAGGAGGCCGCGCGAGGAGGGGCGAGCCTGTACCTCCCGGACGAGGAGGTGGTGCGGCGCGCCGACGGCTCCTACGCGATCGAACGGCGCCATCCGCTCCCCGTCGAGGAGTGGAACGCGCAGCTGTCGCTGCTGACGGGGATGGCGGCGGCGGAGATCATGCGGGAGGCGGATGTCGGGATCCTGCGCACCATGCCGCAGCCGGACGATGCCGCGTTCGACGCCTTCCGCCGGCAGACCGTCGCGCTGGGGCGGCCCTGGACCGCGGGACGATACGGCGACTACCTGCGCGGCCTGGACCTGGAGGACCCGGCCGCGGTCTCGGTGATGCAGGCCGCGGCCTCCCTGTTCCGTGGCGCCGGCTACGTCGCCTTCGACGGTGCCGCCGGCGTTCCGGCGCCGGAGATCGCGACGCAGGCGGCGATCGCCGCACCCTACGCCCACGCCACGGCACCGCTGCGACGGCTGGTCGACCGCTGGGCGCTCGTCATCTGCCTCGCCGCGGTGTCCGGCGAGGAGATACCCGAGTGGGTGCGCGAGAGCCTGCCGGAGCTGCCCTCGCTGATGGGGCGCTCCACCCAGCGCGCCGCCGTCCTCGGCAGCCGTACCCTGGACCTCGTCGAGGCGGCGCTGCTCTCCGCGCGCATCGACGAGACGTTCGACGCGGTCGTCGTCCGGCGCAACGGCGAGCGCGGCACGGTTCAGATCGCCGAGCCGCCGGTGACGGTCACGGTGGCCCTGCCGGACGAGGTCACCGCGGGGTCTCCGGTCCGGGTGCGGCTGACCGCGGTGGACACGGCACGGGGCTCTGTCGACTTCATACTGGTGACATGAGCACTCCGTCCCTCCCCTCCCTCGACGGCCGCCGCTTCCGCGGACTCACGGCGGCGGACGGCGCCGAGGTCGGTCCCGGCACGACGTTCACCTATCACGAGCGCGATGCGGAGATCTGGGCGGAGTATGCCGGCGGCGCCGTCGTCCGGGGCTTCCTGGTCGGATCCCGGCAGGACGACACCGTCGAGTTCCGCTACTGCCAGCTCAACGTCGACGGCCAGACATCGACCGGCCACTGCGTCTCGCGGCTGACCCGGGCGGACTCCGGCCTGCTCCGCCTCGAGGAGAGCTGGGAATGGGAGTCCCGGCCGGGCTCCGGCACGAGCGTCGTCGAGGAGCTCCGCGCCTGACGGTGCCCCCTCCGCCGCCCGTCGGCGTCGTGCGCCCCTATCCCGCACCGGTCAAGGCGCGCACCGGCGAGATGAGGAGCTCCTCCCTGGGCACCCGCTCAGACGGTGATGACCTGTGCGGTGCCGATGGCGGCGTCGGGGCCCATCTCGGCCGCGATGCGGTTCGCCTCCTCGATGAGGGTCTCGACGATCGCCTCCTCGGGCACGGTCTTGATCACCTCGCCCTTGACGAAGATCTGGCCCTTGCCGTTGCCGCTGGCGACGCCCAGGTCGGCCTCGCGCGCCTCGCCCGGGCCGTTGACGACGCAGCCCATGACGGCCACGC
>JBEBWQ010000071.1:0-9970 GCA_040392075.1 Microbacterium sp. | reverse complement strand
CGATCCTGCCGGTCGCCCCCGCCGGCCGCGGGCTCACGCCGCTGCAGCAGGGCCGTCGCCGGGTGGCGAACGCGCTCGCCGCGGCCGGGCTCGTGGAGACCCCGGCGTTCCCGTTCACCACCGAGGAGCAGAACGACCTGCACGGCTCGGCCGCGGGAGAGCACCTGCCCAGCGTGCGTCTCGCGAACGCGCTGGACGGGCAGGCGCCGTATCTGCGGCGCTCGCTGATCCCCGGGCTGCTGCAGACCGCGCACCGCAACCTCTCCCGCGGGCTCACCGACCTCGCGCTCTTCGAGACCGGACAGGTGTTCCTGCCCGAGCCCGGCGTCGCGTACGGGACCGATCACGTGCCGCCGCTGGGCGAGCGTCCCTCCGACGAGGTGCTCGCCGAGCTGAACGCCTCCATCCCGCCGCAGCACCGTCACGTCGCCCTGCTGTTCACGGGGCACATCAGCCCGCGCCAGCCGGGCCGCGCCGCCGAGGCCGCCGGTCTCGAGGACGCGCTGGACGCGGTGCGGGTCATCGCCTCTGCGGCCGGCGTGGAGATCGAGGTCGTGCAGGGCGAGCGCCGGGCGCTGCACCCGGGGCGCACCGGTGCGCTGCGGGTGCGCGACGCGGCGACGGGCTCGGCGATCGAGGTCGGCTACGTCGGCGAGGTGCACCCGGAGGTCTCGGCCGCGGCCGATCTGCCGGGCCGCGTGGTGGTGGCCGAGCTCGACCTCGACCGTCTGCTGACGCTGGCGGGCGAACGCGTCGTCGCGGCATCGCTCTCGGGCTTCCCGGCCGCGACCCAGGACGTCTCGCTGGTCGTCCCCGTCGAGGTCCCCGCGGCCGAGGTGCGCGCAGCGCTCGCCGAGGGCGCCGGCGTCCTCCTGGAGTCGGTGAGGCTGGTGGACGACTACCGTGGCGAGGGGGTGGCGGCCGGCACCAAGAGCCTGAGCTTCGCCCTGCGCTTCCGTGCCGCGGACCGCACACTCACCGCCGCCGAGGCCAGCGAGGCCAGGCTCGCCGGCGTCGCGGTGGCCGCGGAACGGTTCGGCGCCGCCATCCGCGAGTAGGCACAGGGCGCGCAGCGCACGACAGAAGCGATCACTCTGTGCCCGACAACGATCTCGGTGGCCACGGCGCGGGAGAACTCGTCGCAGTTCGTCGACTCTGCGGTACGCATGCATGAGCGTCTCGACGTGACCCGCGATGGCGGCGGCGGTCAGAGCGCGCGCCGCACCGCTCCCAGGATGGCGTCGGGACCGAGTCCGAGCGCGCGCATGCCGTCCACGTAGGCGCTGGTGAGGTCGCCCGCGCGCCGCTCCGATTCGGCGTCGACCGCGGCGATCGGGGCGACGACGGTGCCGTTGCGTCCCTGCGTGATGAGGTATCCCTCGGCCTCCAGCTCCCGGTAGGCCCGGGCCACGGTGTTGGGGGCCAGCGCCAGGTCCGCGGCCAGCCGCCGCACCGGCGGGAGCTTCGTGCCGGCGGGCAGCTGCCGTGTCATGATCTGCGTGACGAGCTGGCGGCGCAGCTGCTCGAACGGCGGGTGCGGGGCGTGCGGGTCGATCGTCAGGGTGGTCATGACGCCGCCACGCCGTCCGGCCAGAGCCGGCGCTGCTCGTATCCCCGGCGGCGGCCGCTCATCCAGGCGCTCATCGGTCCTGCCGCGACGAGCGCGATGAGGGGCAGGAAGACGGCCAGGGAGATCCCGGTGATCGCGTAGGTCGTCCCGAGGTCGTCCCGGTAGAACCCGGTGCCCGTCAGGGCCTCTCCGATGAGGACCAGCCAGAGTCCCAGCATGATCGCCGCGGTCGCGACGGCGAGCACCGCGAGCTGGCGGAGGCCGTCGGCGCGCTCGGCGTCGTCCCAGGCGAGCTCGAGATCCGAGCCGCTGCGCGCGGGCGCGGCGAGCACCCGGCGCAGCACGAGCACCGTCGTGCCCCAGGTCACGAGGATGAGTGCGGTGCCGACGAGACCGAGCACGGTGCGCTCGCCTCTGACTGCCGCCGGGAGCTGACCCAGGAGGAGGGCCCCGGCGCCGGCTCCGACGAGGAGGGCGACCGGCGCGACCCAGAGGCCGAAGCGCTCGCCGCCGGTGAGGTAGTCGGCGAGCCGGGTCGCGCGGGTCCGGGCGACGACGGGACGCTCGGCGGTGGCCGCGGGGCGGTGCACGGCGATCGCCCAGGCGCTGCCGAGGCCGAGACCGGTGCCGGCGAGCATCATGACCAGGGCGCCGCCCCAGGTCCCGGCGCTGCCGGCGAGGATCGCCACGAGGGTTCCGAGGACGATCCCGGTCAGTCCGCCCGCGAGCATACCGCGTTGGCGCCGCCGGATGCGGGCGACGACCGGGCCGACCACCTCCGCGGTGAGGGGGAGCCCGACGGTGCGGGCGTGCAGCTCCAGGGCGCTGCGCCCCGGTTCCCGGCGTCCGCCGTTCGTCAGCGCCACGGAGGGCAGCACCACGGCGAACAGGGCGATGACGATCCAGATCGCGATGTTCATCGCGCACCTCCTGTCGTATCAATACAAATAATGTACTGACACAAACATCGTCCGTCAACCCCTGTCCGCGCCCTCTCTTCCCGACCGTGGCGTGATCCGTGGCCGGCCGGCCGGAGCTCCTGCGTTTTCCGTCACATGCACGGGGCGAGGGCGGGTGTCACACGGCGGCCAGGCGCGCCGCCACCGGCTCGCGCAGGCGGGCGAGCACCGGCAGCGCCGTCGCCAGCAGGCTGAGGACCAGACCCACGCCGCCCAGGACGAGAGCCGGAGCGAGGTCGAGGACGGGGATGCCCGCGCCGAAGCGGGCGAGCGCGGTCGCGCACACCAGCGCTGTCGCGACGATCACGAGGCCGGCCAGGAGCAGTGCCGTCACGACGTGGATGAGCGCCTGCCAGATTGCCGCGGCGAGGACGACCCCGGGTGCGCCGCCGCTCGCCCGCAGCAGCGACTGCTCGTTGCCCTGCGTTCGGTTGCTCATGAAGACGACGACGGCGGCTCCGACGGCGGCCAGAAGCACCGGCCCGCCGGCGATGAGCAGCACCTGTGCGATCCCCAGGCTCACGCCGGGCGACCCCGCGGCGCGGAGCGAGACGTCGACGGTGGCCGACATGGTGAACAGCCCGCCCACCAGCGCCGTGCCGGCGAAGAGCGGGGTGATGGAGGCGGTGCTGCGACCCAGGTGGTAGCGCGCCTGATGCCGGGCGAGATACCAGGACGACGAGGTTCGCGCGGGGATGAGCGCGGTCCACGCGCGCAGCGCCAGCGGGTACAGCAGCGGGCCCGCGGCCAGGAGGGGCAGGGTCAGGTACACCGGGACCAGGGGGCCGCTGCTGAGGAACGTGCTCCGATCCGATGCGCCGAGCACCGCGGCGATGCCCGCGGCCGCCCCCGCGGTCACGAGCGCCAGCAGCGCCCAGCGCCACCACCGCATCCGCTTGGCCCGCGTCTCCGGTTCCCGCAGCGCCGCGAGCGGTGAGCCGGAGGCGGCGGAGCGGGCCGCCCGCACCCCGCCGGCCAGGGCGACGGCGACGGTCAGCGGCACCACGATCCCGGCGGTCAGCGGGCCGGTCACGATCGGGATCTCGGTGTACCCGCCGCTGCCCTCATCGAAGGCCGCGTGCACGGCGGACTCCGCGAGGAGCAGGGTGGCGCCGAGGCCGACCAGCCCGCCGAGGAGCCCTGCGACGGCCAGCTGGGCCAGGACGATGCCGGCGGTCTGCGCCGGTCCCCCCCCGGCCAACTGCCAGCGGGCGTAGCCGGGCCGGCCGAGGTCGACGGCGAGCCGCGCGATCGCGGCGACGACGGCCAGACCGCTGGGCACGCTGAACATCAGCACGACCGCCGTCCCGCCGGAGAACCCCGACACGTACGGCTCGCCGGCGTGCAGGCCGGTCTCGGCCATGCTCAGGCCGATGCCGGCCGCCAGGGCGAAGACGGCGGCGACGAGCACCACCCCGATCCAGGTGGTCACGCCCGCACGCAGCTCGGCGAGCACCAGCCGGGTCATGCCGCACCCCCGCGCCCGTCGCCCGCGCCCGGCCCTGAGGCGGGCGCGGGAGGGGCAGCGGAGAGGCCCGATCGCCGGGCGCGTCCGAGCGGCACCCCGTGAAGGCTGTTCCGGCTGTGCGGAGAGGCCCCTTCGACGGGCGCGGAGGCGGAGGCCGGCAGGGAGCCGGGCCCGTCAGCCGTGCGGTACGAATCGACGCCCCCGTGCAGCACCGCGAGGATGTCCGCCGGGGCCGGACGGCGCAGCTCGGCGACCACCGCCCCGTCGCGGAGCACGATGGTGCGGTCCGCCCGGGCGGCGGCGTCGAGGTCGTGGGTCACGAGCACCACGCTCCGCTCTCCACACGCATAGCCGCGGAGGAGGTCGAGGACCCGGCCGCCGGTCACCGTGTCCAGGGCCCCCGTCGGCTCGTCGGCGAACACCAGCGGCGGCGCGGCGGCCAGCACCCGGGCGATCGCCACGCGCTGCTGCTCACCGCCGGAGAGCGCACCGGGCCGTTTGCCGCCGTGGCCGGTGAGCCCGACGGCGCCGAGGGCGCCTTCGACATCGGGTCGTGCCCGCCGGGCCAGCCGGGCCGGGAGGGCGACGTTCTCCCGCACCGAGAGCGAAGGGATGAGGTTGTACGACTGGAACACGAACCCGACGCGATCCCGCCGGAGCCGGGCGAGCTGCCCGGGCGATGCCGAGTGCACCCGGTCCGCACCGAGCCGGATCTCCCCGGTGTCGACCGGTTCGAGTCCGGCGAGGCAGAAGAGGAGGGTGGACTTGCCCGATCCGCTCGGCCCCACGATGCTCACCATCTCGCCGGCGGCGACGTCCAGGTCGACGCCGCGCAGCACCTCCACGCGGTCGCGCCGCCCGTGCCTGCCGGGAGCGCCGCCCGCGCCGTGCGCGGGATAGCTCTTGTGCACCCCGCGCGCGGACAGGACGGAGGCACGGGCCGGCACCGGGGGCGAGACCCGCGGCGCGGGCGGTGAGGTGCGGGGGACGGCGGAGGCAGGGCTGATCGACATGCCTCCACCCCATCGCGATCCCGGCCCCGGCACAGTGGAGCACGGAGGAGACCGGGGTAGACCTGGCGCTACTCCTGGCCGGAAGGGGCCCGCGCCCACGGCGGGGTCCGTAGGCTGAGCGGGTGCGCACCGTCACCGTCTGGCAGGCCCTGATGCTGCCGCCGTGGCGCTTCCTGCTCTCCTCCTGGCCCTGGCGGAGCCTGGCCTACGTCGTCCTCAGCGCCGTGCTGGCGCTCGTCCTCGTGCCCCTCGGCATCGTCACGATCCTCTTCCTCCCGCTCTGGGCGATCGCGCTCGCCGCGGGGGAGCGCCACCGCCTCCGGCTGCTGGGCGTCCCCCGTCCGCCGAGCGGGCACGTCCGGGTGCCGCGGGAGGAGCGCCGCAACTGGCTCAGCATCCGCCTGGCCGAGCCCGCCACCTGGCGCGGGGTCGTCGTCCTCCTCGCCGATGTCGTCCTGGGCGCCGTGGCCGTGGTCCTGCTGTTCGCCCTGGCGACGACGCTGGTCCTCCTCGTCGGCGTCCCCGTCGCGGCGCGACGGACGCGGATCGAGCTGAATCTCTTCGCGGACGCGCACGTCTTCCTCGGACCCGAGGACTGGTGGCTCCCGCTGCTCCTGCTGCCGCCGGCGCTGATCGTGGGCGCCTACCTCCTCGCGGCGCTCGCCGCGGGGCAGTCCGCGCTGGTGCGCTGGCTGCTCGCGCCCCGGGCCCGAGAGCTCGATGCCCGGGTCGAGCGGCTCAGCCGTTCCCGCGCGGCGATCGGGGCGGCGCACGAGGCGGAGCGCCGCCGGATCGAGCGGGACCTCCACGACGGGGTGCAGCAGGAGCTCGTGGCCGTCGCCGTCCGGCTGGGCCTGGTCGATCTCGAACTGCAGGCCAGCGATGTGCCCGCCGCCCGGCGGGCGCTGCGGGAGGCGCAGGCGCAGGCCGAGGGCGCCCTGGCGGCCCTCCGGGAGACGGTGCGCGGCATCCATCCCGCCGTGCTCTCCGATCGGGGTCTCGCCGCCGCCGTGGAGGAGCTCGCCGGCCGGGCCGCCCTTCCCGTGCGCCTCCTCGATCGCGGCTTCCCGCGGCTCCCGCCCGCGGCCGAGGCCGCCTGCTACTTCTTCGTCGCGGAGGCGATCACCAACGCCGCCAAGCACACCTCGGCCTCGGCCGTGACGGTCGTGCTCGACCGTGCTGCCGGGAAGGGGACGACCGCGGTCGTGACGGTGACCGACAACGGACAGGGCGGGGCGCGGCCCGTCCGGGACGGCGGGCTGCGGGGCCTCGCCGAGCGAGCCGAGGCGCTGGACGGCTCGCTGGACGTGCGCAGTCCCGCGGGCGGCCCGACCGTGCTCACCCTCGCGATCCCCTGCGCCGCTCCGCCGGCCGGGGGAGCAGCCGCCAGGGTCACGGCGGCGGAGAAGAGGGCACCTGAGGAGACGGCACCTGACGAGACCGGGGCTGAGCTGCCCGGGACCGATGCGTGCGCTCCCGGGGGAGAGGGGGCCGACGATGCGCATCCTGCTCGCCGATGACTCCACGCTGCTGCGCGAGGCGCTGCGGGCGCTGCTCGAACGGCTCGGCCACGAGGTCGTCGCGGTCGCGGCCGACGCCCCGGGCCTGCTCACGGCCTTCGATGTCCTGCCGGAGCTGCCCGACCTCGTTGTCACCGACGTGCGGATGCCGCCGACCGGCACCGACGACGGGCTGCGCGCCGCTCTGCGCATCCGCGCCGGGCACCCGGCCCAGCCGATCCTGGTGCTCTCCCAGTACGTGGCCGACCGTTACGCCCGTGAGCTCCTGACGCTTCCCGAGGGCGGCGTCGGCTACCTGCTCAAGGAGAGGGTGAACCGGATCGCCGACATCGAGCAGGCGCTGCGCACGGTCTCCGGCGGCGGGACGGTCATCGATCCCGAGGTCACCCGGCACCTGCTCCGGCGCGAGGACGCGGGGCCGCTGCGGGCGCTCACCCCGCGGGAGCGCGAGGTGCTGGCGCTCATGGCCGAGGGGGCGTCGAACGGGGAGATCGCCGCGCGGCTCTTCCTCAGCGACGCCGCGGTGCGCAAGCACGTCGGCAGCATCTTCGTGCGGCTCGGACTGCCGCCCGCCGAGGAGAACCGCCGCGTCCGCGCCATCCTCCTCTACCTCCAGGCGCAGCCCTGACGGCGAACCGCGCTGCACAGCCGCGGAACTGCCCGCGCATCGCGTCGCCGGGTGTGTCCGGCCGGCGTGTCGGCGCGGGGTTCCGAAGCTGTGCGACGCGAGTGACGGGGTGCCCGGCCGGCACGGCGCGATGGTCGGCCTAGCCTTGTGCAGCACGGGGTGACGGGGCTGCCGGGGCGAGCGCCCGATGCGCAACGCGGTGAACTGCCGGGATGTCACCCCGGCGTGCGGGCAGGTTTCCGGGAGAGCGTCCGCGGGGACACCGGGCGCGAGCCCGATAGGGTCGAAGGGTGAGTGACACACCAGCAGTCCCCGCCCTGCGGCTCGCCGGGCTCGTCAAGCGCTTCGGCGACAAGGTCGCGGTGGCCGGGCTCGACCTCGAGGTGCCGACCGGCTCCTTCTACGGGCTGGTCGGGCCGAACGGCGCCGGCAAGACGACCACCCTGTCGATGGCGACCGGGCTGTTGCGGCCCGACGCGGGCGCCGCCTGGGTGCACGGCGTGGACGTCTGGTCCGCCCCGGTCGAGGCCAAGCGGATGATCGGCAACCTCGCCGACGGGGTGCGCCTGTTCGACCGGCTCACCGGCGAGCAGCTGATCACCTACACCGCGATGATGTTCGGCCTGCCGCGGGAGGAGATCGCCCCGCGCGTGGACGATCTGCTCGGTCTCATGGACCTGCGCGAGGCGAGCACGAAGATGGTGGCCGACTACTCCGCAGGCATGACGAAGAAGGTCGCGCTCGCCTGCGCGCTCGTGCATGCGCCCCGCCTGCTCGTGCTCGACGAGCCGTTCGAGTCGGTCGACCCCGTCTCCGCCGCCAACATCGAGGACGTGCTGCGCTCCTACGCCGCCTCGGGCGGCACCGTCATCGTGTCCAGCCACTCGATGGACCTCGTCCAGCGCATGTGCGACCATGTCGCCGTGATCGCCGCGGGCCAGGTGCTCGCCGCCGGCACCGTCGACGAGGTGCGCGCCGGCGAGAGCCTGCAGGACCGCTTCATCGCCCTCGTCGGCGGACGTCACACCTCGGAGGGGCCGCAGTGGTTGCGACCGTCCTGAGGCTGCGCTACCGGATCCTCGGCAACACCCTGCGCCGCAGCGTCGGGCAGATGGTGGGCTTCGTCTTCGGCATGCTCGGCGCGCTGTGGATCCTCTTCCTGGTGCTGGCGGGGGTGATCGCCCTCGCCGTGTTCCAGGACCTCGAGGTCGCCCGGACCGTGGCGATCCTCGGCGGCTCGCTCCTGCTGCTCGGCTGGGTGTTCGGCCCGGTGATCGTCGCCGGCATGGAGACGACGGTGGACGCGGAACGCCTCGCGCCCTTCCCGCTGACCACCGCGCAGGTGATGCAGGCCCTCACTGCCGCGGGGCTCACCGGCATCCCCGGCATCGCGACGGCGCTGGCGGCCCTCTTCACCGTCGGGCTGTGGTTCCGCGCCCCGCTCGCGGCGGTCGTCGCGGTGCCGTGCATCGTCGTCGCGGTGGTGACCTGCGTGGTCGCCTCCCGGTACGTCGGCACGCTGGCGACCGGGCTGGGCAACGGCCGGGCCCGCCAGGCGATCGCGACGATCTTCCTCCTGCTGCTGATGCTGAGCGGGCCGATCATGGCGGGCACGGCGATGCTGCTCAGCACCGCCGTCGATCTGGAGGTGCGCGTCGCGCAGGTCGCCGAGGTCCTCGGGTGGACGCCCATCGGCGCCGTCTGGGCGGTGCCCGGCGATCTCGCGGCGGGAGCCTGGCTCCCGGGGCTGGCGAAGCTGGGGATCGCCCTGGCGACCCTCGCCGCGCTGTGGCTGCTCTGGGCCCGCGCCCTGGCGGCGGCGACCTCCTCGCCGGCGCAGCGCTCGTCCAGCCGGGTGACGCGCGGTCTCGGGCTCTTCGGGCGCATGCCCACCGGCGGCGTCGGTGCGACGTGGGCCCGGGCCCTGACCGGCTGGGTGCGCGACCCGCGGTACTCGCGATCCCTCATCATGCTGCCGGTCCTGCCGATCGTGTTCGCCTTCGCCGGCGGCATCGAGGGACCGATGTTCCGCGCCTCGGCGATCCTGGTCGCCTTCGTCCTGTGCTTCAGTCTCTACGCCGACATCTCCTTCGACGGCACCGCCTTCGCCTCCGTGCTCTCCAGCGGGGTGCGCGGCTGGGCCGACCGGCTCGGCCGGATCCTCGGCGCCGCCGTCCTCGCGGTGCCGTTGACGATCGTGCTCGCCGTGGTGTGCGCGCTGATCGCAGGCTCACCCGAGGACCTGCCCGCCGTGCTCGGCGGAGCGCTCGGCGTCCTCCTCGCCGGCTACGGGGTGACCGCGGTGTCCTCGGCGCTGCTGGTCGTCCCGGCTCCCGCGCCCGGGGACAACCCGTTCAAATCGGCGCCGGGGCAGACCTTCCTCTCCGGCATCCTCGTCATGGTCATCTGGGCGGCGTGCGGTCTGATCGGGGCTCCGGCCATCGGGCTGGCGATCGCGGCGATGGTGACCGGATCGATGCTGCTGGGCTGGATCGCGCTCGCCGTGGGCCTGGTGGTCGGCATCGGGGTGCTCGTGGCCGGCGTGATCGTCGGCGGGCGGACCCTGGACCGGACCGGACCCGATCTCCTGGCCCGGATCAAGGCGTTCCCCACCACCTGAGCCCGCGCGTACCGGAGCCGGACGCCGTCCGGCGCCCGGCGGAGCCGTGCCTTCCCGGCGGGCGGCGACGAGACCCCACGGACCATCCCTCTTCGCGCACCCTCTAAGCTGGAGGCAGTGACACGGGGTGCCGCATCGCGGCTGAGAACACACCCGTCGAACCTGATCTAGTTCGTACTAGCGAAGGGATGT
>JBEBWQ010000070.1:0-10038 GCA_040392075.1 Microbacterium sp. | reverse complement strand
CCGGACCGCGACGATGCCCTGGCCTGCGGGATCCGCCAGCTTCCAGTCCTCGTACCGCTTGCCGGGGAAGAACGGGCAGGCGTCCCCGCAGCCCATCGTGATGACCACGTCCGATGCCTGAACCGCTTCGGTGGTGAGCACTTTCGGCTGCTCGGCGGCGATGTCGATGCCCTCCTCGCGCATGGCGTCGACCGCGACGGGGTTGATCTGCTCTCCCGGCAGGGACCCGGCCGAGCGGACCTCGATCCGGTCGCCGGCGAGGTGGCGGAGATAGCCGGCGGCCATCTGGGAGCGGCCGGCGTTGTGCACGCAGACGAACAGCACGGACGGCTTCTGGTCGGTCATGATCCCGGGTCTTCTCTCAGTCGGTGAGGAGGGAGCCGAGCAGCTCCCGCACGCGGGCCTCGATGTCGCCCCGGATGGCTTTCACCCCGTCGGGCGAGGCGAGGGCGGGGTCTCCGACGGCCCAGTCCTCGTAGCGGACGCCGGGGATGATCGGGCAGACGTCGCCGCATCCCATCGTCACGACCACATCGGCGGCGCGCACGGCGTCGTCGGTGAGCGGCTTCGGGAACGCGGTGCTCGCCTCTGGCTCGCCCTCGATCTGCGCGAGCAGGGACCGGACGTGCGGGTGCACGTCGGCGGCCGGTGCTGAGCCGGCCGAGCGCGCGATGACGCGGCCCTCCGCGAGCTGATTGACGAGGGCGGCGGCGAGCTGGGAGCGCCCGGCGTTCTGGACGCACACGAACAGCACCTGCGGCACCCCCGTCCTGCGGTCGCGCGCGAGGTCGGCCAGCCTCTGCCGGGCGAAGCGCTCCGTGAGAGGGATCAGGTGCCGGGTGAGCCGTGCGGATCGCACCAGCCCGGCGTAGGACTCCCGCACGATCGCGACAACGAGGTCCCGGTTCAGGTCCGTCAGCTCGTCCGCGAGCTCCTCGGCGAGACGGGTCACCCGGGCATCCATCGTGCGCAGCGTCTCCGCCCGGTCCGGGTCGTCCCCGACCGCGTCGAGCATGGCAGCGGGCGCGAACGCCTCCAGGAGCGCCGTCACCGCGCCGCGGCGACCCGGGGTGATCCGGTAGTAGACCCAGGTGCCGCGCCGCTCCGACAGCAGCATCCCGGTCTCCTTCAGCACCTTCAGGTGGTGGGAGACGGTGGGCTGCGACACGTCTGCGAGCTCGGCGAGGTCGCAGACGCAGGCCTCGCCGCGAGGATCGGTCGCGATCGCCGAGAGCATCCGCAGGCGCAGCGGATCGGCCAGCGCCTTGAGCGCGCCCGCGACCGTCGCAGCGGCGTCCTGTCCGATCGCATGAGTGGGTGCCGGCGCGCAGGCGTCCGCGTCGGGAAGAACGGCGGCATCGGTCATGACGTCCTCGTCTCGGTGTCGTAGGGGTCGGTGCGGAACCAGGCGCGTGCGGCCCAGAGTGAGACGGAGACCAGCCCGATGAGCACCGGTACCTCGATCAGCGGGCCGACGACGCCGGCGAGGGCCTGCCCGCTGGCCGCGCCGAACGTGCCGATCGCGACCGCGATCGCCAGCTCGAAGTTGTTGCCCGCCGCTGTGAACGCCAGTGTCGTCGAGCGGGCGTAGCCGAGACCCAGGACCTTGCCGAGGAGGAGCCCGGTGAACCACATCAGTGCGAAGTAGACGAGCAGCGGTAGTGCGATCCGGGCGACGTCGAGGGGGTTCGCGACGATCGCGTCTCCCTGCAGGGCGAACAGCAGCACGATCGTGAACAGCAGCCCGGACAGCGCCCACGGCCCGATGGCCGGCAGGAACCTCTCCTCGTACCAGTCGCGGCCCTTGCGCTTCTCGCCGATCCACCGCGACGCGAACCCGGCCAGCAAGGGCACGCCGAGGAACACGAGAACGTTGAGGGCGATCTGCCCGACCGACACGTCGAGCCCCTGCGGGGGGAGGCCGAGCCAGCCCGGCAGGACCGCGAGGTAGAACCAGCCGAGCAGGGAGAACGCGATCACCTGGAACACCGAGTTGATCGCCACCAGCACGGCGGTGGCCTCGCGATCGCCGCAGGCGAGGTCGTTCCAGATCACGACCATCGCGATGCAGCGGGCGAGGCCCACGATGATGAGTCCCGTGCGGTACTCGGGCAGGTCGGGCAGGAGGATCCAGGCCAGGGCGAACATCACCGCGGGCCCGACGATCCAGTTCAGCGCGAGCGACGACGCGAGCAGCCTCTTGTCGCCGGCGACGGCGGCGAGGCGGTCGTAGCGGACCTTCGCGAGCACCGGGTACATCATCACCAGCAGACCGAGACCGATGGGTACCGAGATCCCGCCGATCTCCAGGCGGGCGAGCAGGTCCGACAGCGCCGGGACGAAGCGGCCGAGCAGGAGGCCTCCGACCATCGCGAGCCCGATCCACAGCGGCAGCCACCGGTCGAGGGGGGAGAGCCGCTTCGCCGAGACCTTCGGGGGAGCGGTCATCGCGCCGGTCATGCGGGCAGGCCGTCGGTCGTCGCCGCGATCGCCGGGCACGGTCCGCCCCGCGTCGTCCCGTTGCCCGCGACGACCGGTCCCTCCGCTTCGGTCCCTTCTCTCCCGAACGTGGCGTCGGCGACGGCGGTGATGCTCATGAGACCTCCGAGGACGGCGCGCCGGAGGGAGACCGGAGCGCCTTTTGATTCGATGTTCTTCTATATTGAAGATATTCGATTCAAGGCGCAAGCCGGGAGCGCGCCGTTCAGGACCTGTTCATTTGCGCAGCTCGCCGGCGACGCGAGTGAGTGCCTTGCGGCACGGCCCCTGTGCGCCGCGGTGGCGTGGGATGAGAGGGGCTCAGCGGGCGGCCGTGTCGCCGGAGGCCTCCTCGGGCGGCAGGATCACCACCGGGGTCGGCTCGGGGCGCTTGGCCTCGATGAGGTCGCCGGAGGACTGGTGGCGCAGGCGCCGCAGCACCCAGGGGACGAGGTGCTCCCGCGCCCACTGGATGTCCTCGACCCGCGCCGAGCGCCAGGTGCGGAGGGGCAGCGGGTCGGGCTGCATGGCGTGCAGGCCGTGGGGGACGTTCAGCGCCCGCAGCACCATGCGTGCGACCTCGTGATGGCCGAGCGCGTTGTAGTGCAGGCGGTCGTCGGCGAAGAAGCGGAGGTCCTGGACCTCCTTCAGCGCCCACTGGTCGGCGACGATGCAGTCGTTGCGCTCGGCGATCGCGCGCACGTTCTCGTTGTAGATCGCGATCTTGCCGCGGAAGGGGCGGAACACCGGGGTGAAGTTCGTGTCGATCCCGGTGAAGAGGATGATCGCGGCCCCGGTCGCCGACAGCCGGGCCACCGCGTCGTCCAGCTGGGTGGCGATCTCGTCGGGGTCGGTGCCGGGGCGGATCACGTCGTTGCCGCCCGCGCAGAGGGAGAGGAGGTCGGGGCGCAGGTCGATGGCCGGCTGCACCTGATCCGCGACGATCTGGGCGATGAGCTTGCCGCGCACCGCGAGATTGGCGTACGCGAAGTCGTCCACCTGCGCGGCCAGCACCTCGGCGACGCGATCGGCCCATCCGCGGTGCCCGCCCGGCGCGTTCGGGTCGGGGTCGCCGATCCCTTCAGTGAACGAGTCGCCCAGCGCCACGAAGCGCCGCCAGGGGTGCACCGCGTCGTTGGCGACGAAGGGCGTGCGTGCGGGATCCTGAGCAGTCATCGGTCTTCCCTCCTCGGAACGGTTCGCTAGACCCGAGCCTAGGCCGTGCCGCCGACGGCGAGGGGGCGGGGACCCGCGCCTGTAACGGTTCGCGGGGCGGCGGACAATTCAGGGCATGGGCGGTGACGAGGCGACGGAGCAGGTGCCGAGCCGGGTTGCATGATCGAGCGAGGATGCCGCTGGATCGGCGGCGGCGGTCTCCGTAGACTTGACGCCATGACCGTCACGGGAATCGGCGGGATCTTCTTCCGCAGTCGCGACCCCCACGCCCGAGCCGCCTGGTATCGCGAGTACCTCGGCATCGAGGCCGGGCATGACGGGATGTGGCAGCAGGAGGCCGGCATGACCGTCTTCGCCCCGTTCGCCGCCGACAGCGACTACTTCCCGGTCGATCAGTCCTTCATGCTCAACCTCCGGGTCACGGATCTGGACGAGCTGATCGCGCGGCTCGAGGCGGCGGGGATCGCCGTGGAGCAGCGGCCGGACTGGGACACCGAGTACGGCCGCTTCGTCCGGGTCCACGACCCCGAGGGCCTGCCGCTCGAGCTGTGGGAGCTGCCTGCCTGACGGAAGGGCGTCATCGGGCGGGCCCGGTCCGTCCGGCGAGTGCACGACGTCCCGCAGGGCTCGGCGGCGCCTCCGAGCGGGACGAGCCGCGTCGTGGAGAGGCGCCCGTCGAAAGGCCGAGCCGACGGAGAGGCGGTGTCGGCGGGCGGGAAGCCGTCGCCGCCGGCGGAGCAGCTCGCCCGAGATCGGGCTGGTCGCCCGGGAGCAGGGCGGATTCGTCGGGATTCTCCTGTTCTCAGGCGACTCGCCTGTTCTCGGGATGTCGGCCTGATCCCCGGCGTCGCATGTCGGACACCCGGCCTATCCTGGAGGGACCATGCTCTCTCCGTCCTACCCTCAGCGCGCCCCCTGGGGGACGGCGGACAAGCTGCGGGCCTGGCAGCGGGAGGCGCTGGAGGCCTATTTCACCGCCGATCAGCGCGACTTCCTCGTCGCCGCGACCCCCGGTGCGGGCAAGACCACCTTCGCCCTCACCCTCGCGGTGGAGCTCCTGCGCCAGGGCGAGGTGCGGCAGGTGATCGTGGTCGCCCCGACCGAGCACCTGAAGACCCAGTGGGCCGATGCGGCCGCGAAGGTGCACATCCGCCTGGACCCGCGGTTCCGCAACAGCCATTCCGCGCCGTCCCGGCAGTACCACGGGGTGGTGGTGACCTACGCCCAGGTCGCGGCGAAGTCCTTCGTGCACCGGATGCTGACCGAGCGGACCACGACGCTGGTGATCCTCGACGAGGTCCACCACGGCGGCGACGCCCTGAGCTGGGGCGATGCGATCCGCGACGCCTACGGCCCGGCCACCCGGCGTCTCCTGCTCTCGGGAACGCCGTTCCGCAGCGACACGGCACCCATTCCGTTCGTGGAATATCATCCGGACGAGTCCGGTGCCCGCATCTCGCGTACCGACTACCAGTACGGCTACGGGCGGGCGCTCGCCGACGGCGTGGTGCGGCCGGTGCTCTTCCACCTCTACTCCGGGAAGATGCGGTGGCGCACCAGCGCGGGCGATGAGCTGGAGGCGCACCTCGGGCAGGACAACACCAAGGACGTGACCTCGCAGGCCTGGCGTACGGCGCTGGACCCGGCGGGCGAGTGGATGCCGGCCGTGCTGTCGGCCGCCGACCGGCGGCTCAGCGAGATCCGCCATCACGTCCCCGACGCCGGCGGCCTGGTGATCGCGACCGACCAGACCGTCGCGCGCGCGTACGCGGTGCTGCTGCGGGAGATCACCGGGGAGCGTCCCACGATCGTGCTCTCCGACGAGCAGGCGGCCTCCGAGCGGATCGAGGGGTTCGCCGCCGGCACGAGCCGCTGGATGGTCGCGGTGCGGATGGTGTCGGAGGGCGTGGACGTGCCCCGTCTCGCGGTGGGGGTGTATGCGACCTCGGCCTCGACCCCGCTGTTCTTCGCCCAGGCGATCGGCCGCTTCGTGCGCGCTCGCCGCCGTGGCGAGGCGGCGAGCGTGTTCCTCCCGAACGTGCCGGTGCTGCTGACCCTGGCGAACGAGCTGGAGAAGCAGCGCGACCATGCCCTGGACCGCGTCGAGCGCGACGACGACGGCCTGGACGATTCCCTCCTGGAGAGCGCGAACCGTGAGGAGGAGGCCTCCGACGCGCTGACCGAGGAGTTCAGCTATCAGGCGATCTCCTCCCTCGCCCACTTCGACCGGGTGGTGTTCGACGGCAGCGAGTTCGGTCAGCTCGCCGAGCCCGGCACCCCGGAGGAGGAGGAGTTCATCGGCCTGCCGGGCCTGCTCGAGCCCGAGCACGTGCACGACCTGCTCATGCAGCGGCAGGCTCGCCAGTCCCGGCTGCGGGAGGAGCGGGAGAGGCACGAGGTGGCGACCGGGGCCGTGGCCACGACGACGCTCCCCGAGCCGCTGCACCGCACGCTGCGGGAGCAGCGGCAGCTGCTGAACAGCCTCGTCGGGCTCTATGCGCGGCAGACCGGCGACCCCCACGGGGCCGTGCACGCCGAGCTGCGCCGGCTGTGCGGGGGGCCTGCGGTGGCGCAGGCCACGGTCGCCCAGCTGCAGAGCCGGATCGACCTGCTGCGGCGTCGCGTGCGCTCCTGAGGGGAGGGCGGTCCGCCTCAGACGGCGACGCCGCCGAGGAGCACCTCCCGCACCCGCAGACCCTCGTCGAGGACGACCAGATCGGCGCGCCGCCCGGGGGCGATGTCGCCGATGTCGCTCCACCCGCCCACGCGGGCAGGGGTGACGGCGGTGAGACGGACGGCCTCGCGGAGGGAGTCGTCGGTCCAGGCCGGGCCGGACGGGACCGCGTCGCGCAGCGCGTGGGCGCGGAAGAGCGCGTCCATCGTCGTCGTGCTGCCCGCGATCGTGCCGGACCCGGCGAGGCGGGCGACGCCGCCGGAGACCTCCACGTCGAGCGGACCGAGCCGGTAGGCGCCGTCGCCGCAGCAGGCCGCGCCCATCGCGTCGGTCACGAGCACGGCCCGGTCCGCGCCCACGGCGCGCACTGTCCAGTCGACCAGCGCCGGGTGCAGGTGCACGCCGTCGGCGACGAGCTCGACGGTCACCCGGGGATCGGCGCACAGCGCGAGCACCGGGCCCGGTGCGCGGTGGTGCAGCGGCGGCATGGCGTTGAAGAGATGGGTGGCGACGGTCGCGCCCGCGTCGATCGCGCGCACCGTGGTGTCGTAGTCGGCGTCGGTGTGGCCCACCGCGACGATCACCCCCGCGGTGACGAGGCGCTCGATCGCGTCGAGGGCGCCGGGCAGCTCCGGGGCGATGGTGACCATGCGGATCGCCCCCGCGCCGGCCTCCAGGAGCGCGTCGATCTCGGCGGGGGCGGGGTCGCGGAGCAGCGCCGGGTCGTGCGCGCCCGCGCGCGCCGGGCTCAGCCACGGTCCTTCCAGATGGAGTCCGCGGAGCTCGCCCGCCGCCACGAGCGGCGCGAGCGTGCGGACCGCGGCGAGGAGGTCGGCCGGGGCCGCGGTGACCAGGCTCGCCATCGTGGCGGTGGTGCCGTGGGCGAGATGCGCGGCCCGGGCGGTGCGGGCCGCGTCCGCCGTGCCGTCCGGGTATCCGGCGCCCCCGCCGCCGTGCACGTGCAGGTCGACGAAGCCGGGCACGAGGACCGCCGCGCCGAGGTCGCGGACGCGGCCGGCGTCGACGCCCTCGGGGCGGCCGGCCCCGACGGCGGTGATCGTGTCGCCCTCGATCCGCACCCAGCCGGGCGCATGCACGGCGGAGGAGGTGACGACGCGCTCGGCGGCGAGCACGTCGCTCCCCGGGAGGCCGGCGCCGGCGCTCATGCCGGCCCCGCGCCCGCCGGTTCCGCATCGGGCCGGTTGCGCTCGACGTACTCGTAGTAGTCGGCCAGCTCCAGGTCGGCGGCGGCGGCCCGGTCGATCACGACGGTCGCCTCGGGGTGCAGCTGCAGCGCCGAGGCCGGGCACATGCTGCTGACCGGCCCCTCGACCATGCGGGCGACGGCGGCGGCCTTGGCCGCGCCCTGGGCGACGAGCAGCAGCCGCCGGGCCTCGAGGATCGTGCCGATCCCCTGTGTCACGCAGTGCACGGGCACCTCGTCGGGGGAGTCGAAGAAGCGGGCGTTGTCGGCGCGGGTCCGGGGGGCGAGGGTCTTCAGCCGGGTGCGCGAGGCGAGCGAGGAGGTGGGCTCGTTGAAGCCGATGTGCCCGTTGGCGCCGATGCCGAGCAGCTGCACGTCGATGCCGCCCGCGTCGCGGATCGCCCGCTCGTAGTCGGCGCACGCGGCCTCGGGATCGGCCGCACGGCCGTCCGGTACGTGGACGCGTGCGGGGTCGAGACCGAGGGGCTCGGTCACCGTGCGGCGGATCACGGAGCGGTAGCTCTCCGGGTGCGCGGGGTCCAGACCCACGTACTCGTCCAGGGCGAAGGCGCTCACCCCCTCGAGGTCGACCGTCCCCGCCGCCGCGCGGGCGGCCAGCGCCCGATAGCAGTCCAGGGGGGAGGAGCCGGTGGCCACGCCGAGGACGGCCCGGGCGCCCTCGGCGCGCCGTTGCCGGATCGTCGCGGCGAGGTGCGCGGCGGCACGGTCGCCGAGCGCGGCGGGATCGTCCACGATGATGACGCGCACAGGGCCTCCGATCGGTTGCGGGTACGGCGGGCGACGGGCGCGGAGACGCGCCGGTCGGGTGGCGGGGACGCGGGGATGGCCGCGCCATCGCGCCGGATCCCCGTCGTTTCGGCGTCAGCGTAACACAGCGTTTCCGCGGGTCACGGTTCGATCACAAGCCGCGGACGGATGCGGGCGGGGACTTGCGCATATTTAGTTCGTAAGTTTTACTAACCATTATGACGGACGCAATGCAGCGCACCGAAGCGCGCGCTTCCCGCCCCTCCCGCGGCCTCGGCGGGCACCGCTCCTCCCGGGCCGGGCAGGGGGCGACCCCCGGAGACGCGAAGCTGCACAACCGCACCCTGGTGCTGCGCACCCTCTACGTGGTCGGGCCGGCGAGCCGTGCCGACATCGCCCGGGCGACCGGGCTCACCAAGGTCACCGTCTCCGGCCTCGTCGCCGAGCTCATCGCCGAGGGGCTCGTCCGCGAGCTCGGCACCCAGGACGCGCAGCGACCCGGCAAGCCCGCCATCCTCGTCGACCTCGCCCGCGATGCGCACGCCGTGGTGTGCCTCGACCTCAGCGACCATCTCCGCTTCCGCGGCGCCGTGCTCGACCTCGACGGCGTCGTGCTGGCCCGCCTCGACGTGCCGCGAGCCGGCGCGCAGGGCGAGGAGGCGGTGGAGCTGGCGGCGGGCCTCGCCGTCTCCCTGCAGGCCGCGGCCCCCGTGCCGGTCCTCGGCATCGGCGTCGCCACCCCCGGCGTCGTGGACGACCGGGGGACCGTGCGCACCGCGCCCAACCTGGGCTGGACGGGCGTGCCCCTCCAGCAGATCCTCGCCGAGCGCACGGGCGCCGCGGTCGTCGTCGCGAACGACGCGAACGCCGCCGCCCTCGCCGAGTACCGCTTCGGGGAGACCGGGGACGACTTCATCCTCATCACGATCGGGCACGGCGTCGGCTCGGGCCTCATCCTCGAGGGCCACCCGGTCACCGGCAGCAGCTTCGCCTCCGGTGAGATCGGGCAGGTCATCGTCGGCACGGAGCGCGGCATCGACGCCCCGTACTCGCGCGAGCACGTGCTGGAGCACTGGCTCTCCGTGCCCGCGATCGAGCGGGCGCTCGCGGCGTCCGGCGAGGCGGAGCGCGAGCGGGTGCTCCGTGACGCCGGCTGGCGCCTCGGCATCGCCCTGGCCCCCGTGCTGGGCGTGCTCAACCTCGCCGAGGTCGTGCTGGCCGGGCCCGCCGACCTCGTCACGGGGACCCTCGCCGAGGCGACGCTGGAGATGCTCCGGCATCGGACGATGCTCGACTCCCACAGCGACCTCGCCCTGCACACCAGCGCCCAGGGTGAGGACCTCGTGCTGCGCGGGGCGCTGGCGATCGTGCTCAAGAGCCGCCTCGGCATCACCTAGACCGGGAGCGCCGCGCGCACCGACGCCGCGGCGATCCGACCGACCACCGCGCCCCGGCCCCGGCCGGGACGCATCTCGAAAGGAACACACATCATGAAGAGAAGGCTCGCGGGTCTCACCGCCGCGATCGCGGCGTCCGCTCTCCTGCTCACCAGCTGCAGCTCCGGCACTCCCGGCGGCGGTGAGACCTCCGCCCCTGCGGCGGGCGGCGAGGAGATCACCCTCTGGCTCATCGGCGGCGACACCCCGGACGAGCTGCGGGACTACCTGAAGGACGAGTTCGCCGAGCGCACCGGGGCCACCCTGAAGATCGAGGAGCAGACCTGGGGCGACATCATCAC
>JBEBWQ010000069.1:0-10040 GCA_040392075.1 Microbacterium sp. | reverse complement strand
CCCGCGTAGCCGGAGGCCATGGAGCGCTTGAACACGATCACGTTCTCCGCCTCCCACACCCGCAGGACGGGCATGCCGGCGATGGGGCTGGAGGGATCCTCGGCGGCGGCCGGGTTGACGGTGTCGTTCGCGCCGATCACCAGCACGACCGCGGTCGCGGCCAGGTCGTCGTTGACCTCGTCCATCTCCAGGACGATGTCGTAAGGCACCTTCGCCTCGGCCAGCAGCACGTTCATGTGGCCCGGGAGGCGGCCGGCGACCGGATGGATGCCGAAGCGCACGTCGACGCCCTTCTCCCGCAGCCGGTGGGCGAGCTCGGCCACCGGGTACTGCGCCTGCGCGACGGCCATCCCGTAACCGGGGGTGATGACCACGCGGGAGGCGTTCGCGAGCATGTCGGCCACGCCCGCCGCATCGATCTCGCGGTGCTCGCCCTGCTCCTCCTCGCCGCCCTTGGCGGGTGCCTCGATGCCGAACCCGCCGGCGATCACCGAGATGAAGGACCGGTTCATCGCCTTGCACATGATGTAGGACAGATAGGCGCCCGAGGAGCCGACCAGGGCACCGGTGACGATGAGGAGGTCGTTGTTCAGCAGGAAGCCCGCCGCCGCGGCGGCCCATCCGGAGTAGCTGTTGAGCATCGAGACGACCACCGGCATGTCGCCGCCGCCGATGGACGCGACCAGGTGCCAGCCCAGGGCCAGGGCCAGGAGCGTGACCACCACGAGCAGCCACAGCATCGGGTCAAGGACGTACCAGACGGTCAGCGCCACGAACAGCACGAGCGCGCCGACGTTGAGGAGGTTCTTGCCCGGCAGCATCAGCGGCTTCGAGGAGATCCGCGCCGACAGCTTCAGGAACGCCACGATCGACCCGGTGAAGGTCACCGCGCCGATGAACACGCCGATGAACACCTCGGCGTTGTGGATGTCCTTCAGCGCGCCGACCAGCAGCGGGTCGTGATGGAGCGCACCGTTCCAGCCGACCAGCACCGCCGCGAGCCCCACGAAGGAGTGCAGCAGCGCGATGAGCTCGGGCATGCCCGTCATCTCCACCACGCGGGCGCGCCACAGGCCGATCGCCGCACCCACGACGATCGCGACGATGAGGATCACCAGGCCCACCACCGCCTGGGGCTGTCCCCAGGCGCCGGCGACCATCAGCCAGATGGTGGCTGCCAGGGCGATCGTCATGCCGACGATGCCGTAGACGATCCCCCCGCGGGAGGTCTCGTGCCTGCTGAGCCCGGCGAGGCTCAGGATGAACAGCAGCGCCGCGACGATGTACGCGGCGACGGCGACGCTGTTCGCGATTTCGAACGCGGCGGTCATCGCTTCTCACCCTTCGAGAACATGGCGAGCATTCGCCGGGTCACCGCGAACCCTCCGAAGATGTTGATGCTGGCGACCAGGACCGCCACCCCGGCGAGGATCTGCACCGCCAGGTTGTCGATGCCCAGCTGCGTGATCGCGCCGACCACGATGATGCCCGAGATCGCGTTCGTCACGCTCATCAGCGGGGTGTGCAGCGCGTGCGCGACCTTGCCGATGACGTAGAAGCCGATCACCACCGACAGCACCAGCACCAGGAAGTGCTGCGGCAGCGGCGGCGGCGCGAACGCGGTGATCAGGAACAGCGCCACGATGCCGGCGGCGACCAGAGCGAACCGGGCGCCCTTGCCCATCGCCTTCTTCGCCGGCGCGGCGGGCGCCGGCGCCTCCTCCGCCGCGGGGGCGGCGGAGACCTGCACGGGCGGTGGCGGCCAGGTCGACTCGCCGTCCCGGACCACCGTGATCGAACGCTGCACCACGTCGTCGAAGTCCAGCCTCAGCTGCCCGTCCTTGCCCGGGGTGAGCAGCTTCAGCAGGTTCACCAGGTTCGTGCCGTACAGCTGCGAGGCCTGGGCCGGCAGGCGCGAGGCGAGGTCGGAGTAGCCGAGGATCGTGACGCCGTTTCCGGTCACCACCTTCTCCCCCTCGACCGATCCCTCGACGTTGCCGCCCTGCGCTGCGGCCATGTCCACGATGACGCTGCCCGGCTTCATGCTCGCCACGTCCGCCGCCGTGATCAGGCGGGGAGCGGCACGACCCGGGATCTGCGCGGTGGTGATGATGATGTCCGCCTCACGCGCCTGCTGCGAGTACAGCTCTGCCGCCGCACGGTCGTAGGCCTCGCTGGTCGCCTTCGCATACCCGTCGGAGGACTCCATCACCTCGTCCACCACCACCGGCAGGTAGGTGCCGCCGATGGAGCGGACCTGATCGGCGACCTCGGGGCGCGGGTCCGTCGCCCGCACCACCGCGCCCAGGCTCGATGCCGCACCGATCGCGGCAAGGCCTGCCACACCCGCCCCGGCGATCAGGACGGTCGCCGGGGGGACCTTGCCCGCCGCGGTCACCTGCCCGGTGAAGAAGCGCCCGAACTCATGCGCCGCCTCCACCACCGCACGGTACCCGGAGATGTTCGCCATGGAGCTGAGCACGTCCATCGACTGCGCCCGGGAGATCCGCGGCACCGCGTCCAGCGCCAGCGCCGTGATCCCCCGCACCGCCAGCGACGTGCGCACGTCCTCCCGCAGCGCCGGGCTCAGCAGTGCGATGATCGTCGCCCCGTCCGCCAGCAGGCCGACCTCCTCCGGCAGTGGCGGGTTCACCTTCAGCACGATGTCGGAGCCCCACGCCGCCGCACGGTCGACGACCATCGCGCCGGCATCGGCGAACGCGTCGTCCGGGAACGAGGACGCAGCCCCCGCGCCCTCCTCGACGGCGACGTCATAGCCCAGAGCGATCAGCTTCTGGACGGTGGCGGGGGTGGCGGCGACACGCGTCTCGGCGGCGCTCTCAGCAACGATTCCTATTCGGGCCACGGAAGCATCCTCGGGATCGGGGACAGACGGAGGGCGCGGGCCGAGTGCACTGCACCCGTCCCGCGCGTCCGGGCGGCGCACCCGATCAGCTTCGATCGCGCCGTCCGCAGACTGTCACCCACAATAGCGATAGCTCATCACCGTACCGGAATATACGAGCCGGGGATCGGACACGCGATCGTGCGAATCGCCCACGACGGCCGCCGGCAGAGTCCCGATCTGAGGGGGCGACCTCATGCCGCGTCAGGGGGCGGCCACCCGGGAGGGAGCCTCAGCGCTCGCCGCCCCAGCGCTTCCACGCTGCGGACACGACGTGCGTCGCCGAGGCGGCGGCCCGGCCGATCACCTCGGCCGCGTGCGCGGCACCCTCCGGGAGCGGGGGGACGGCGAGGTCGATGTCGGGTGCGGAATCCCCGTAGGCGTCGACCAGGAACGGCACGAGCCAGTCGTCCAGAGCCTCCAGCGGCCCCGCCTCGATGCTGTAGAAGCGCCGCTGCCCGTCTTCGCGCACCGAGACGAGCTCGGACTCGCGCAGCACCTTCAGATGCTTGGAGACGGTGGGCTGGCTCACCCCGAGCTCCTCGACGATCTGACTGACGCTGGTCCCGCCCTCGCCCTCACCCGCTCGCGCGAGGAGGAACTGCAGGATGTCGCGCCTCGTCGCGTCCGCGATCACGTCGAAGATGTCGGCCATGCTTTCAGGGTATCCGGCCGACCCCCGATGCGCCTACCACCGTCGCTCGACAGGGTGTACGCTCACGCGGGTGCGGGATGTCCCCGCACCGGAATGAGGGGGCCTCGTGAGCAGGTCGATCCGCCCGGAGGGGCGAGGGCTGACCCGGCCGACGGGGGCGCGTCGTCTCTTCTCGACGCTGCGCCACGTCATCACGGCCGCGCCCTCGCGATTCGCGATCCTCGTCTTCGCCGGGCTGGTCCTCCTCTTCACCGCACTGTTCTCCCTGCCCATCGCCTCCGCCGCCGGGACCGTCACCCCCCTCGTCGATGCGCTGTTCACCGCGGTGTCCACGATCTGCGTGACGGGCCTGGCCACCGTCGATATGAGCACGCACTGGTCGCTCTTCGGGCACGTGCTGGTCTTCCTCGGCGTGAACATCGGCGGCATGGGCGCCCTCACCCTCGCCTCATTCCTGGGGCTGATCATCTCCAAGCGCCTGGGGCTGCGCGCCAAGCTCCTCGCCGCCGGCGACAGCAACCCCCTGCGCGCGCACGGCGGCGTCGTGAACGAGGGGCAGACCGTGCGCCTCGGCGAGGTGGGCGTGCTGCTGCGCACGGTGGCCCTGTCCACCCTGGTCATCGAGGCGGTGCTCGCGCTCATCCTCTACCCCGGCCTGGTCATGGCGGGCATCCCGCCGCTGGCCGCGCTGTGGGAGGCGCCGTACTACGCGGCGATGAGCTTCACCAACACCGGCTTCACGCCGAACACCGGCGGCGTCGCGGTGTTCGCCGACGACTACCTCGTGCTCATCACCCTGATGACCGGTGTGTTCCTCGGGTCGATCGGCTTCCCGGTCATCTACACCCTGGCCAAGCACCGCTGGCACGCGAAGCGCTGGTCGCTGCACGCCAAGCTGACCCTGGTCACCACGATCCTCCTCTTCTTCGCGGGCGCGGCCATGTTCCTCCTCCTGGAGTACGGCAACCCCCGCACCTTCGGCTCCATGGACGCGCTCGACACGACGGTGCAGGCGGGGTTCCTCTCGGCCATGACGCGCTCGGGCGGGTTCTCGGTGATCGAGATCCGGGATCTGCACGGGTCCTCCCAGCTCGTCGCGACGATGCTCATGTTCGTCGGCGGCGGCTCGGCCTCCACCGCCGGCGGCATCAAGGTGACCACCCTGGCCGTGCTCGCCATCGCGGTATGGTCCGAGGCACGCGGAAAGCAGACGGTCGAGGCCTACCGCCGCCGGATCCCCAGCGACGTCCAGCGCGTGGCGCTCAGCGTCGTGGCCTGGGGGGCGACGATCGTGGCCGCCTCCACCATCGCCATCGCCCAGATCACGAAGGTCGACGTCGACCGGGTGCTGTTCGAGGTGGTCTCCGCCTTCGGCACCGTGGGGCTGTCCACGGGGCTCACCTCCGACCTCCCGGAGGCGGGAGCGTACATCCTCGCCGTCACCATCTTCATGGGGCGGGTTGGTACAGTGACCCTCGCCGCGGCCGTGGCCGCGACGTCCCGTTCGCAGCTGTACTCGCTGCCGGTGGAAAGGCCGATCGTTGGTTGAGAATCTCCGTGGTGACGCCCCGGTCCTGGTCATCGGCCTCGGGCGCTTCGGCGCCGCCTGCGCAGGCGAGCTGGACCGCCTCGATCGCGAAGTGCTCGCGATCGACGAGAACCTCGAGCTGGTGCAGAAGTGGTCCGAGCGGGTCACCCATACCGTGCAGGCCGACGCCCGCAACATCGAGGCGCTCCGCCAGATCGGCGCGCAGGACTTCCCCGTGGCGGTCGTGGCGATCGGCTCCTCGATCGAGGCGAGCGTGCTCATCACCGCCAACCTCGTCGACCTCAAGGTGCCGCAGATCTGGGCCAAGGCGGTCTCCCAGTCGCACGGCAAGATCCTCTCCCGCGTCGGCGCGAACCATGTGATCTACCCCGAGCGGGAGGCCGGCGAGCGCGTCGCGCACCTGGTGAGCGGCCGGATGCTCGACTTCATCCGCTTCGACGACGACTTCGTGCTGGTGAAGATGTACCCGCCGCGCTTCATCCGCGGCATGAGCCTGACGCAGTCGGGGGTGCGCACCAAGTACGGGGTGACCGTGGTGGGGGTGAAGAGCCCGGGTCGCGCCTTCCGCTACGCCGAGGCGGACACCGTGGTGACCGACCACGACCTCATCATCGCGGCCGGGACGAACTCCGACATCGAGCGCTTCGCCTCGCTCAACCACTGAGGTCGGGGCGTCGTCTGCGCCCGAGATCAGGCCACACGCCCGAGATCAGGACGATTCCGCACAGATCCTCCGGATTCCGGCGCGTCCTCCTGTTCTCGGGAAAACCTGAAAGATTGTTCACCTTTGCCTCGTCGCGGCATAGACTCGTGCCGCGGACGGCGCGGTGCCGCCCGGCGAGAGGAGAGAACCGCCCATGACCACGCTCTTCGACGGCATCGCCGCGCGACTGATCGACACCCCGCGTCTGCGCACGAACATCCTCGAGCGGATCGCCGACGACCCGGCCGCTCCCCCCGAGCGCACCGTCGTGCTGGTGCACGGCAACGTCTCCTCCGCCCTGTTCTGGCAGGAGACCATGCTGAGCCTGCCGACGGACCTCCGGGTGATCGCGATCGACCTGCGCGGCTTCGGCTCCTCCGAGACGAAGCCCGTGGACGCCACGCGCGGCGTGCGCGACTTCAGCGACGACGTCGCCGCCGCACTCGAGGTCCTGGACATCCGCGCGGCCCACCTCGTCGGCTGGTCGATGGGCGGCGGGGTGGTCATGCAGTACGCCCTGGATCACCCGGTGCTCAGCCTCACCCTCCAGGCCCCCGTGTCGCCCTACGGCTTCGGCGGGACGCGCCGGGACGGCAGCCGGCTCACCGACGACGACGCGGGCTGCGGCGGAGGCGGCGGGAACCCCGACTTCGTGCAGCGGCTGCGCGACGGCGACACCGGGGAGGAGGCCCCCACCTCGCCCCGGAACGTGCTGCGCAGCGGCTACGTGGCCGCCGGCTACACGAGCCCCCACGAGGATGTCTGGGTCGCCTCGATGCTCACCACGTCCACCGAGCCCGGGAACTACCCGGGCGACGGTGTGCCGAGCGAGAACTGGCCGGGCTTCGGCGCGGGAGACGTCGGAGTCCTCAACACCATGGCGCCGAAGCACTTCGACGTGTCGGGCATCGTCGACCTCGCCGAGAAGCCTCCCGTGCTCTGGATCCACGGCACGGCCGATGCGATCGTCGCCGACGCCTCGTTCTACGACCTCAACCACCTGGGCGCCCTCGGCGTGATCCCCGGCTGGCCGGGCGCCGACGTCGCCCCCGCGCAGGAGATGGTGTCGCAGACCCGCGACGTGCTCGACGCATACCGCGCGGCCGGTGGCGCCGTGACCGAGGTGGAGCTGGAGGGCGCCGGGCACTCCCCGCACCTGGAGCGGCCGGAGGAGTTCCGCGCGGCGCTCCTGGAGGTCATCGGGCACGCCGGCTGAGGGCGGGACGGACCTCGCGCACCGGCCCTCGGCACCGTCGGTCCAGGAGCCTGTCGAAGGGCGCACCCCCTCGACGGGTCCCCGCCCTTCGACAGGCTCAGGGCTCGACAGGCTCAGGGAGCGGGCGCGCCCGCGTCCGGCGCCCCTCAGCCGCCGGCCGCGCGCTCCTTCGCGCGGCCCAGCGCCGCGTCCGAGGCCTCGGCGACGAGACGGTCGAGTCCGGCGTCCGCCAGCACCGCGATCGCGCGCTCGGTGGTCCCTTTGGGACTGGTCACCCGGCGGCGCAGCTCGGCGGGATCCTCCCCGCTGGCTTCCAGCAGCGCGGTCGCGCCGATGAAGGTCTGCTCGGCCAGCAGCCGCGCCTGCGCGCGGGAGAACCCCTTGCCCTCCGCGGCGCGGGTGAACTCCTCGATCAGCAGATACACGTACGCCGGCCCCGAGCCGGAGATGGTGGAGAGGGCGTCGATCTGCTCCTCGGGCACCTCGATGACCGCACCGACGGTCTCGAACAGCCGGCGCACCGTGCCGAGGTCCTCCTCCGTCGCCCCTGCCCCGCGGGCGAGCCCGGTGACGGCCTTGCCCACCGTGGCCGGGGTGTTCGGCATCGATCGGACGATCCGCGCGTCCGCGCCGAGCCCCTCCTGGAAGGTCGCGATCGTGACGCCGGCGGCCAGGCTCACCACGATCGCATCGGACTGCAGCACCGGGGCGATCTCGCGCAGGAGATCGGGCACCATCGCGGGCTTGACCCCGACCAGCACGATCCCGGCGGAGGCGGCCGCCTCGCGGTTGCCCTCCGGATGCTCCGCCAGCGCCACGCTGCGCACGCCGGGTCCGGCCAGCGCGGCCGCCTTCTCGACGCTGCGGTTGGTGGCGACGATCCCGCCGTCCACCGGGATCCCGGAGGCCACCACCCCGTGGAGGATCGCTCCTCCCATCGAGCCGGCACCGAGGAAAGCCAGAGAAGGAAGGGAAGACGTCATGCGGCCATCCTATGAGCCATGGTGCCCCCTCCCCGGCCCGGAGAGATCGATCGGGCCCTGGGAGGGCGCATCCGCCACCCCGGGACGCCTCACCGAAGCATCCCCGCCCCGAACTAGACTCGGGCCATGAGTGCATCCGGCGGCGGCAAGGCGATCATCGCGGCATTCCTCGCCAATCTGGGCATCGCGGTGACCAAGTTCATCGCCTGGTTCTTCTCCGGGTCGGCGTCCATGCTCGCCGAGGCGATCCACTCGGTCGCCGACGCCGGCAACCAGCTCCTGCTGCTGCTCGGCGGCAAGAAGGCGCGCCGCGCCGCCGACCGGGAGCACCCCTTCGGCTACGGGCGGGAGCGCTACGTCTACGCCTTCGTGGTGTCCATCATCCTGTTCTCGGTCGGCGGCCTGTTCTCCGTCTACGAGGGCGTGAACAAGCTGACCCATCCGCACGAGCTGAGCAACGTGTGGCTGCCGATCCTCGTGCTGGTCATCGCGATCGTGCTGGAGTCCTTCTCGCTGCGCACGGCCGTCAAGGAGAGCAACCAGGTCCGCGAGCCGGGTCAGAGCTGGGTCTCCTTCGTCCGTCGCGCCAAGGCGCCCGAGCTGCCGGTCGTGCTGCTCGAGGACATCGCCGCCCTCACCGGCCTCTTCCTGGCCCTGCTCGGCGTCGGCCTCAGCGCGATCACCGGCAACAGCGTGTTCGACGCGATCGGCACCCTGATGATCGGCACGCTGCTGATCCTGGTGGCGATCATCCTGGGCGTCGAGACGAAGAGCCTGCTGGTGGGCGAGGGAGCGAACGACACCGACCTGGACCGGATCAGCCGCGCCATCGAGGACGGGCCGGAGGTGGAGAAGCTCATCCACATGAAGACCCTCTACCTGGGTCCGGACGAGCTGCTGGTCGCCGCGAAGATCGGCCTGCCCGCCGACAAGCCGCTGCGCGACGCCGCCGCCGACATCGATCGGGTGGAGAGGCGCATCCGGGAGGCCGTGCCGATCGCCCGCGCCGTGTATCTCGAGCCCGACGTGTACCGCAAGACGACGAACTCGCCACCTACCGAGACGATCGTCATCCTCTCGGTCGACTGAGCGCGCCCGGACGCCGGCACGGAGGACGGAACGCCCGTCCGGCGGCCTCCGCCGCGCACCCCACCCACCGCTTCACGTGCCCCCTTGTCGACGCCCGCTCCTCTGTCGGCGTCAGCCCTTCGCCCGCTGACACGGATGCCGGGAGCCGGCGTGACGACGATCACCGCCGCCGGCGCACGGCTCAGCGCCGCTCGCGGAAGAAGCCCTGCAGAAGGGCCGTCGCCTCAGCCTCCCCGACCCCGCCGACCACCTCGGCGCGCACCGGCAGACGGCGGTCCCGCAGCACGTCGTACATCGACCCCGCCGCTCCCGCCTTCTCATCCCAGGCGCCGAAGACCACCCGTCCCACCCGCGCCTGGAGGATCGCCCCCGCGCACATCAGGCAGGGCTCGAGGGTCACCACGAGGGTGCAGTCGCTGAGGTTCCACGTCCCGAGCGCGCGTGCCGCCGCGCGCAGTGCCTCGACCTCCGCATGGCCCGTGGGATCGCCGGTCTCCTCGCGGGTGTTCCGCCCCTCCCCCACGATCCGGCCCGCGCCGTCGAGCAGCACCGCGCCGACGGGGACCTCCCCGGCCCGCCCCGCGTCGGCCGCGAGGTCGAGGGCGCGCCGCATCGCGTGGCCGTAGCCCGGGGCACCGTCGTGACCCGCAGCACCGTCATGGAGCATCGCACCTCCCGCGACCACCCTATCCGGCGGGTTCGGCGGCCCTCCCCGCGGGTCCGCGCCGGGCGCCTCTCTCGTGTCGACGGCGCCGGGACCGTTAGCCTGTGGGTATGCAGCTGCACGTCGCCGACCATCCGCTGGTCACGCACAAGCTCACCGTCCTGCGTGACGAGAGCACCCCTTCGCCGGTCTTCCGGCAGCTGACCGAGGAGCTGGTGACCCTGCTCGCCTACGAGGCGACCCGGCACGTGCGGGTGGAGCCGGTGGAGATCACCA
>JBEBWQ010000068.1:0-10227 GCA_040392075.1 Microbacterium sp. | reverse complement strand
GGACGAGAACGTGCTCGGCGAGGTCGGACAGGGATGGCGCCTGCTCGCCGAGACGCTGAACAGCGAGCGCATCCTGGTCGCAGCCCAGTGCGTCGGAGCGCTCGAGGGCATCCTCGAGGACGCGATCGCCTACGCCAGTGAGCGCATGGCCTTCGGGAAGCCCATCGGCCAGTTCCAGGCGGTCCAGCATATGATCGCCAACGCCAGGATCAGCCTGGACGCTTCCGAGCTGCTCACGATGAAGGCCGCATGGCTGCAGGCCCTCGGCCGTCCCTGCGGTGTCGAGGCGACCGCGGCGAAGGTGTATGCGAGCGAGGCGACCTTCACCGCGGCGGACAACGGGTTCCAGATCCTCGGCGGGTACGGATACTCCCTGGAGTACGACATGCAGCGCTACTGGCGGGACATGCGCCTCTACCGGATCGCGCCGATCACCAACGAGATGGGCCGCAACTTCGTCGCCGAGTCGCTCGGCCTGCCGCGTTCGTTCTGAGTCCGTTCTGAGGAGGATGGCATGGGAAACCGCGAGACCATCGACCGGTACTTCACCGCGATCAACGATGAGCGGTGGGAGGATCTTCGCAGCGTGCTCGCCGAAGACGCCGCGTACACGACGACGGGAGCGCGCACGCGCCACGGCCGTGACACCGTCGTGGAGTTCTTCACGACTCTATTCCGCGCCTGGACGACGCACGACGACGATCCGGTCTCGTACATCCTCGACGGCGACGCCGCGGCCGTCGAGGTGCGGTTCCGAGGCGTGTCGACCGCCGGCACCCCGATCGAGTTCGACGCGGTCGACGTGTTCGCCTTCCGCGACGGTCTCATCGCGGAACTGACCACGTGGTATGACGTCGGCGCGGTCCGCCGGGCTCTGGAATCGGCATGACCCTCGCCGGCTACGAATCCCTTCCGGGCACAGCGCTTCCCCCCGGCACGATTACGATCCCCCTGGCCGAATGCGCAGCGCTCGGCCAGGTGCTGGGCTCACCGGCCGCCGAGGCCGATCTGCATCCCCTCCACGCCTATGTCGCGATGCAACGCGGCATCGGCGCCGAGATCGCAGACCTGTGCGCGTATGCGGACTTCCAGATGGAGGACGGCCCCATGATGGGCTCTCTCGACCTCGAGATCTTCGCACCGATGCGCGCTGACACCGAATACGCCGTCGAGGGCGAGCTGATCGATCTCGTGCGAAAGGAAGGGAGTCGTTTCGTGTTCGATCTGCTCACCTTCCGCGAGCGTCTGATGAACAGCGAGGGCACTACGATCGCCCAGACCACGAACACCTTTGTCCTTCCGCGACAGCATGCCAAGGAGGAGCAGTGAACGAGATCAGCGTAGGCTCTCAGCTGCCCGAGCATCGCATCGCGCACGTGAGCCCCGAGGCGATGCATCGAATGGCCGTGATCCTTCGGGACCCCAACCAGATCCACCTCGACCCCGCCGCGGTCCTGGCGGCAGGTCTCGGCGACCGGGTCATCAATCAGGGACCGTCGAACGTCGGCTATGTCATGGACATGCTTCTCGCCGCCTTCCCCGGCGGGAGGATCGCCCGCTTCTCCGCGAAGTTCCTCGCGAACGTCTTCGGTGGCGAGGAGGTCGTCGCCGGCGGCGAGGTGGAGGACGTGACACCGCTCGACGACGGCGACCTCGAGATCCGGTGCTCCGTCTGGCTCCGTGCCGGGGAGGGACGTCCGGCACTCGCGGCCACGGCGTGGGTGCGGATGCCCGCTGGCTGACGGCCTCAGTCGGCCACGAGCAGCCCCCGACCGACGATCTCCTTGAGGATGTCGTTCGCGCCGCCGTAGATGCGCTGCACGCGGGAGTCACGCCACATCCTCGCAATCGGGTACTCCTCCATGTAGCCGTATCCGCCGAACAGCTGCAGAGTGCGATCGATCGTCGCGAACTCGAGGTCTGTCGCCCAGTACTTGGCGCCCGCCGCGTCCTCCGGCGTCAGGAGCCCCTCGTTGAGTGCCATGATGCACGCGTCGATGTGGCTCCGAGCGACCTGTATGGCCGTGGCCATCTCGGCGAGTTGGTGGAGGACGACCTGGTGCTCCACCAGTGGCTTTCCGAAGGTGTGACGCTCCGTCGCGTACTGCTTCGCCAGCCGCAGTGCACGGGCGGCATTGGCGACGGCGTAGATCCCGATCGACAGCCGCTCGCGGGGAAGGTTCCGCTTGACGATATCGAACGCACGGCCCACTTCGCCCACGACGTTGGCGAGCGGGACACGGACCTCGTCGAAGAAGAGCTCGCTGGTGTCCTGCGCCTTCCGCCCGATCTTGTGGAACGGCTTACCACGCTCGAATCCGGGCGCACCGGACTCGACGACAACGAGGCTCATCTCCGCGCGCGAGGACGTTCCCGTACGGACGAGTACGAGCACGAGATCCGCGGTGATCCCGTTTGTGATGAAGGTCTTCGTGCCGTTAATCACGATCTCATCGCCCTCGACCCGGCCGGTGCTGCTGATCCGGGCGAGATCGGAACCCGCCTTCGGCTCGCTCATCGCGATCGCGGCGACCGTCTCGCCGGAGACGAAGCCGGGCACCCAGCGCTGCTTCTGCTCCTCGTCGGCGTAGTCGAACAGGTACGGGCCGACGATGTCGTTCGCCATCGAGAAGCTGTCGCCCGCTGTACCGCTGTCGGCCATCTCCTCCGCGATGATCGCGTTGTATCGGAAGTCGGCGACTCCCGCTCCGCCGAGGGATTCCTCGGCCTCGAATCCGATGAAGCCGAGCTCCCCGGCGCGCCGCCAGAAGGTCGCGGACACACGGCCTTCCGCCTCCCACTCCTCCGCATGGGGCGCCCCCTCGGCATCGAGGAAGTCGCGGAAGGCATCCCGAAACGCATCGTGATCCGGGGTAAAGATCCCTCTGGCCAGCATCGCCTGCTCCTTCGTGTGCGCCTCATCACTATATTATCAACCTATCGTTTGATTGTTGATTTCGCCACACTCAGTAGTCGAACCACACCGTGCGCGAGAGAAACCGCCATCCACCGTCATGGCGGACGAGCTCGTCGCGATAGTTCCCCACGGCGATGATCGCCACGCCCTCCGCACTGCAACTCAGCACATCCAGGGCCGCATGGCCGATCGCGCCGCCCTCCGACTCCTCGAACCAGATGCTGTCGGACCGGTGCCGGCGCAGGGCCGCCGGATCGGGGCGGCGGCCGCGATAGTAGGCCTCGACCTCTGCATCGCCGAGGAAAGCGCGAGGTTCGCCGAGGAACACGGACGACGACGCGATGCGGAAGCTGGCGCCGGGTGCGAACAGTGCCAGGACGACGTCGGCGTCGTAGGCGTCCACGGCGTGATTGTAACGGGCATAGAGGTCGAGCAGTGCCAGCCTGTCCGGGACCGCGATCATCGGTTTTCTCCTCTTGTTCCATCGGTCGTTTGGTTGGCAGGTTAGCGCGATTCCCTTCCCGCCGGGCGGTCGACCACCGCACCGTCGCGCGCCCCGTGCGGCTAGTCGGGAACAGGCGGACACGGACGGACACTGCTCCGGTTTGGGATGCGGGGATGGCTTCCGGCATGAGGTCAGGGGGGAGCCGAAGTAGACCGGATGGTGCAGGGCGCAGCCGGGATTGAACTCCGCGGCGCAGTGCGGGCAGCGCTCGGCGGCGGTGTACTCGGCGAGGGAGAGGGTGCTCCGGCAGACGCCGCACAGCACGGCGTGCTCCTGCGCGGACCCCGCCGGCCACGGCCGGATCGGATGACCGGCGGCCTCGTGGCAGTGCAGGCAGGGGAACCACCGTCCGCAGCAGAAGAAGCGGATCGCGACCACGTCCTGCGGTCCCCGGTAGTGCACGCAGCGGGTCTGGTCGTCGACCGTCTCCCCTTCCACGAGGACGCCGGGGCCGGGCCGCACGTTTCCACCGGACTGCGTGTTCCCGCCGGAGCGGGCATCCCCGCCGGACTCGGCGCCCCTGCCGGCTCCGCCGCTCCTCATGCCCGGCCCGCCGCTCATGCCAGTCCCCGGGCGGCGAGGGCGTCGCCCACCTCGTCGGCGTGCCGCATCGTCATCACCATGAGCGGCACGATCGCCCGGACGCCCAGCCGCACCCCCCGGGCGCGCTCGGCCTCGCGCACCCGGGCGGCGAAGCCGGCGACGACGGGGATCATCGTGATGGTCAGCGAGACCGTCAGTGCCACGACCTCGGTGTTCACCCCCAGACGCTCGAGCGGTCGCAGGACGCGCAGGAGGGCGTCCATCACGTCGCCCGTGCGCGTCGTGAGCGTGAGCAGCCCTGCCAGCAGCACGATCGAGACCACCCGCACCGTGGTGATCCACGCGGTGAGGGGGCCGATGAAGATCCACAGCGCGGCGGCGAGCACCACCACGATCCCGCGCAGCTGCCACAGCTGCCGCCAGAGCGCACCGAGCCCGACCCCCGTGAGCAGGTAGCCGCCGGCGACGAGGAGGAGAACGAGGGCGGCGCTCCCGGCCGTGTGCGGGACGAGGGAGACGACCAGGGCGAGGACGGCCAGACCCGCCAGCTTCGCCCCCGCGGGCAGCCGGTGCAGGACGCTCGTCCCCGGGCGGTAGAGGCCCGCTCCGGGGCGATGCCCGCGCGCACCGGAGCGACGCCCTGCGCTCATGGGAACCTCCTCCGGTATCCGGCGATCACCGAGGCCGGCTCCCCCACGTCCGCGATCCGGCCCTCGGCGAAGAGCACGGCGACATCGCACCGGGCGGCCAGGTCCAGATCGTGGGTCACGACCACCGCCTGGGCCGGGATCTCCTCGATGAGCAGACGCACGATGCGACGGGCGTTGCCCAGGTCGAGCAGCGTGGTCGGCTCGTCCGCCACGACCAGGCGCGGGCCGGTGACCAGCACGGACGCCAGCGCGAGGAGCTGCTTCTGGCCGCCGGAGAGACTGTAGGCGGGCTGATCGGCGTGCTCGGCGAGACCGTGGGCCGCCAGCGCCTGCGCGGTACGCGCGGCGATCTCGGCCTTCGCCGTGCTGCGGTCGCGCGACCTCGTGCCGCGATCGCGCAGCGACAGCGCGATGTCCTCCGCCGGCGTCGGCAGCAGGATCTGCGCGTCGGGCGAGGAGAACACGAAGCCCACCTCGGCCCGCACCGCCTCCGGGTGGGCGACCGCATCGACGCCGTGCACGCGCACGCTGCCGCCGGCCGGCCGGACGAGCCCGTTGAGCAGCCGCGCGAAGGTCGACTTGCCCGAGCCGTTCGCGCCGATCACCGCGATGCGGTGCTGGTCCAGCGAGAGGGAGACGTCCGAGAGGATCCGGTGACCGTCCAGGTCGACGCAGACGCCGTCGAGGTCGATCCGGGCGCCGGCGAACTCGACGCCCTCACGCGATCGCCGCACCATCCCGCCCCTGCTCCGCCGCGATCCGCGTCTGCCGGGCGGGAGCGCCGGGCAGGGCGAAGGCCCGCGGATACGCGCGGAAGAGGATCACCACCAGCACGGTGGCCAGCGCGACCTTGACGAGGTCGCCGGGCAGGTAGACGAGGCTCGCGACGAGGGTCTGACCGAGCGGCAGGCCCATCACCATCGACTGCACCGGGACGCCGAAGAGGTAGCCGACGAGGATGCCGCCGACGACGCCGGCCAGCGCCACGCGCCACCACACGATCCTGCCGCCGGCCCGGGCGATGAGGCCCACGACGACGGCGACCGCGACCCAGCCGAGGAGGAACCCCACGGTCGGGCCCGCGAACACCCCGAGTCCGCCCCGGCCGCCGGAGAGCACGGGCAGGCCGATCGCGGCGAGCGCGATCACGATGAGCACGGAGAGCGGCGCGAGCCGCGGACCGAGCACCGCCCCGGCCAGGATGACGCCGAGGTTCTGCAGGACCACGGGGACGCCGGTCGGCAGCGGGATGCTGGCGAAGCCGAGCACGATGATGAGGGCGGCGAAGACGGCGACGCGGGCGATGTCGCGTCCTGCGTGGGAGGGCGATGCGGACATGCGGACTCTTTTCCTGAACGGTGTTCACCTGAACACCGTTCACTATAGTGGAGAGCATGAGCGCCGCGTCCCCCGCCCGGCCCGCGCGGCACGACCGCACGGGCATCGTCGAGACCGCGCTGACCCTGCTCGACGCGCACGGCCTCGCGGACCTCAGCATGCGCCGGCTGGCCGCCGCCCTCGACGTCCAGCCGAGCGCCCTGTACTGGCACTTCGACAGCAAGCAGGCCCTCCTCGCCGCCGTGGCCGACCGGATCGTGGCCGCCGCCGACGTCCCGTCCCGCCCCGGCTCCCCGGCGGAGGAGCTGGTCGCCGTGGCCCGCGCCCTGCGATCCGCCCTGTTCGCGCACCGGGACGGCGCCGAGGTGGTGATGAGCACCTATGCGCTGGCCCTCGGCTCCGGCGCCGCCCGCGCCCGGCTGCGCGCGGCCTTCCCGCCCGGACCGGAATCCGAGGTGGCCACCGACGTGGTCTTCGAGTTCGTCCTCGGCAACGCCGCCGTGGTCCAGCAGCGAATCCAGGCCGCCCGTCTCGGCGTCGTCGACGCCGACCCCGCTGCCGTGGCGACGGAGGCCGCCCGCGACTTCGACCGCGCCCTGTCCGCGCTCCTGCGCGGTGTCGGGCCGCTGCTGGAGGGATGAACGGCCTGGCGAGGTGACCGGCCTGACGAGGTGACACTGGCCTGACAGGGTGAGCGGCCTGGCGGGGTGAGCGCGAACGCGCGGGGCGCCGGCCGGTCAGCGCGAGAGTCGCGAGGCCGGCAGCACCGCGAGCACCGCCAGGACGACGGCGATGAGGAACGCGGCCGCGAACGCCCCGGGGACGGTCGTCCCCGCGGCGAAGGCGAGGCCCATCACCGCGATCGCCGAGGCGGCGCCCACCGAGTCGGAGATGGAGAGCGCGGCGGAGTTGAAGCCCTGGTCGGCCGACGTCGAGTAGGCCAGGGTGAGCACGGTGAGCCGCGGGTAGAGCACGCCCATGCCGCCGCCGGCAAGCATCCACACGCCGATGAGCACCACGGGGGACCAGCCCACCAGCGCGGTGAGCAGCGCGGTCGCCATCGTCACGGTGAGCAGGGCCGTGCCGATCGCGGCGATCCGCCCGTTGCCCAGGCGATCGCCCCAGCGGCCCTGCGCCGCCGATCCCAGCGCCCAGGCGATGGCGCCGCCGGTCAACGCCAGCCCCGCCCAGGTGGGCGAGAAGCCGAAGCGCTCCATCATCAGATACGGGATGTACACCTCGCCGCCGAAGAACGCCCCGGCGATGAGGCCGCGCGTGAGGACCACCGCGGGCAGCCCGCGCCGCGCGCGCAGGGTGCCCGGCGGCAGCAGGGGACGCACGGCGAGCGCGATCAGGAGCAGCGCCCCCGCGGCCATCAGCCATCCGCCGAGAGCGGGCAGCTCCCCCGCCAGCCCGATGCTGACCGCGGCGACCGCGACGACGACGGCGAGCAGCAGCCGCAGGACGATCCGCCCGGTCGCCCCTTCTCCTCCGCTGAGGTCGACCGCCCGGAGCTTGACGGCCACGAGGGCAAAGGCCACGACGGCGAGCACGGCCACGCCGAGGAACACCCCGCGCCAGTGCAGGAACTCGGCCACCGCGCCGGCCAGGAACGGGCCGACGAGCGAGGGGACCACCCATGCGGCGGCGAACGCCGCGAAGACCTTGCCGTGCAGCGCGGGCGGATACAGCCGGGCGATGACCACGTAGAGGGCGACGGTCTGTCCGCCCACGCCCAGGCCCTGCACCAGCCGCCCGATCACGAGCACGCCCATGGTCGGCGCGAGCCCGGCGATCACCAGCCCCGCGACGAAGAGGGTGACCGCGACATACAGCGGGGCGACGGGACCCGCGCGGTCGCTCCACGACCCAGTGGCGACCATGCCGATGACGGACGTGGCGAGGGTGCCCGAGAACGCCAGGGCGTACAGCGCCTCGCCCTGCAGGTCGGCGCTGACCACGGGCATGACCGTTGTCACCGCGAGCGACTGGAGGGCGGCGAGGAACACCAGTGCGACGGCGCCGATCGTGACCCAGCCGCGCTCCCGGTCCCAGATCGTGGCGACGGTCCCCGGGGCCGTGCGCGCCGGCGCGCCGGACGGTGCGACGACCGGCACGGGGCCGGTCGGCTGCGGGCCCGTCACGACAGGAGCCCGGCGATGCGCCCGATGGCCTCGGTGATGATCTCGGGCGAGGTCCCGAAGTTCAGTCGCACGTGCCCGGCACCCTCCGCCCCGAAGGCGGGGCCGTAGTGCAGGGCGACGCGGGCCTCGCGGAGGATCCGCCGGGCCGGGTTCTCGCCCCAGCCGAGGGCGCCGAGATCGATCCAGGCCAGGTAGCCGGCATCCGGGATCCGGTACCGCGCCCCGGGGAGATGCCGCTCGAGCAGGTCGGCGACCAGCGCCGCCAGCACGCCGTCGAGGTAGCCGTCGCTCTCCGCCGCGTACGCGGCGACCGCGGCGAGCAGGCCGAACTGACCGGTGCGCCAGATCACCTCGTCGGGCAGTCCCTGCAGCAGCGCCGCCCGCTCCGCGGTGCCGGCGACCATGAGCGCGCACTTGAGACCGGCGAGGTTGAACGCCTTGCTGGCGCTCGTGACGGCGTAGCCGACCGCCGCCGCGTCGCCCCCGGCGTCGAGGAACGGGGTGAAGCCGGCCTCCGGCTGGGCGAGCGGGGCGTGGATCTCGTCGGAGACGACGATCGCACCGTGCCGCGCGGCCAGCGACGCGAGCGCGACGAGGGAGTCGCGGGAGTGCGCGGTGCCGGTGGGGTTGTGCGGGTTGCACAGCAGCACGGCCCGCGCGCCGGCGGCGAGCGCCCGCTCGATGCCGTCGAGGTCCAGCTCCCACGACGACCCGGTGTCGTGCAGCGGCACCCGGTCGATCTCCGCCCCCGCCTCGGGGAGCAGGTCGAAGAACGGCGGGTACACCGGCGGCGTGATGATGACGCGATCGCCCGGCTGCACCACGCGGCGCAGGATCTCCACGATCCCCATGCTGACGTCGGCGGTCGAGCGCACCCAGTCCGGCCGGACGGTGCTGCCGAAGCGCCGCTCGGCGAAGCCCGCATAGGCCTCGGCGAGGGGTGTGCGCGAGGCCACGTACCCGGTGTCGCCGGTCGCGACCGCGCGTTCGAGCGCCCGGGTGATCGCGGGGGCGAGGGGGAAGTCGCTCTCGGCCACGAACAGCGGCAGGACGTCCTCGGGGTACTCCCGCCACTTCTCGCTCGAGCGCTCGCGCAGCTCGGCGAGGCTCAGCGCACGGACGGGTTCGATGCTCACTCTCCGAGCCTACCGACCCCGCGGCGCGGCGGCTCCGGCGGTCCCTCCCCGCCCGCAGGAGAGTCCGAGGGAACGCGGCGCCCTGGCGACGACGCTTTCCCGCACCCCGCCGCGGGCCGTGCGACGGGCGCGCCGCTGCGACCGGGACCTCAGATTGCGAAGCCGAGGGCGCGCATCATGTCGCGGCCGTCGTCGGTGATCCGCTCGGGGCCCCACGGGGGCATCCACACCCAGTTGATGCGGAACTGCTCCACCACCTCGTCCAGGGCGTTCCCGGTCTGCTCCTCGATCACGTCGGTGAGCGGGCAGCCCGCGCTGGTGAGGGTCATGTGGATGACCAGCGCATCGTTCTCGTCATCCCAGGAGAGATCGTAGATGAGGCCGAGATCGACGATGTTGACCCCCAGCTCGGGGTCCATCACGTCCTTCAGGGCCTCGGTGACCTCGTCGTACTTCTCCGGTGTCAACGTGGTGCCCATGGGCCGATCCTACGCCTCCGAGGCGGCGGGAGGGGCGACGAAGCGATCGTATCCCTCGGCCTCCAGCCGCTCGGCCAGCTCCGGGCCGCCGCTCTCCGCGATGCGACCGTCGACCACGACGTGCACGAAGTCCGGACGGATGTAGCGGAGGATGCGGGTGTAGTGCGTGATGAGGAGCACGCCGAGGCCGGTCGCCTCGCGGGCGCGGTTCACGCCCTTCGAGACGACCTTCAGCGCGTCGACGTCCAGACCCGAGTCGGTCTCGTCGAGCACCGCGAACCGGGGCTTGAGGATCTCCAGCTGCAGGATCTCGTGGCGCTTCTTCTCGCCGCCGGAGAAGCCCTCGTTCACGTTGCGCTGGGCGAACTTCGCGTCCATGCGCAGGTCGTTCATGGCCTGCTTGATCTCCTTGGTCCAGGACCGGATCGAGGGGGCCTCCCCGTCGACGGCGGTCTTGGCGGTGCGCAGGAAGTTCGTCACGGTGACGCCGGGGATCTCCACCGGGTACTGCATGG
>JBEBWQ010000067.1:0-10285 GCA_040392075.1 Microbacterium sp. | reverse complement strand
CCTCCCCCCCCCTCCCCCCCCCCCCGTCCCCCCGCCCCCCCCCCCCCCCCCCGCCCCCCCGGGAACGGGAGGGGGAAGAGCGGATGAGCCCCTAGGGTGGAGGGGTGACTTCCGATCCGGATGAGGCCCTGCGCTGGGAGGGCGACGACGAGCCGCCCGCTCTGCCGTCGGGATGGACCGCCGTGGGACGCGGCAGCGAGAGCGTCGCGCAGGTGGAGGCCGACGGCACGGTAACGGCGCATCCGCCCACGGCGACCGCCGCGCCTGCGACCTCCGAGTCTCCGACCTCCGGGTCTCCGGTCTCCGGGTCAGAGGCGGGGGAGCAGGCGCCGATGAGCACCGCCCTGCTGGTGGCCCTCGGCATCCTCGGCGGGGTCTACCTGCTCTACACCGTCGGCTGGGCGATCGGCGGCTACCGACTGCAGGTGGCCGCCCTCGTGCTCTCCCCGAGCCTCACGAGCATCATGTACCAGGTCGCGCTGTGGGCCGCGGTGCTCGCGCCCGCGCTGTGGTTCGTCGCCACGCTGGTCCTCACGCGCCGCTCGCGGAGCTGGGTGCGCCTCGCCGCCCTCCTCGCCGGTGCGGTGCTCCTGGTGCCCTGGCCCTTCGTCATGCTGGGAGCGTGGGGATCATGAGCGGGGCAGAGCACATGGAGAGCGCAGCGCCCGGGGAGAGCACGGAGCAGACGCCGGGCGCAGCGCCCGGCGTGCGCCTGCGCTGGACGCAGATCGCCGTCCTGGGGTTCGCGGGGCTGTTCTACGCCTATGCGATCTGGAACGCCATCGCCTACCTCCTCGGCTTCATCGGCACGGGACTCAGCGGGCTCGGCTGGTTCGTCCTGCTGTTCGCGGTGGTCCTGCCCATCCTGGTCTTCGGCCTCGCCTGGTCGATCGCCCGCCGGCGGAACGCAGGGGAGCTGGCTCTCACGCTGCTCGCCGGGCTCGGCCTGGTCGCGGTGTTCTGGATGAACGTGGTCTGGTACTCCACCGTGGTGGGCGTCGCCTCCCTGGCCGGCTGAGGGGCCAGGGCCCGGCCGCGACGCATCGCAGGTGAGAAGCGCGGCCCTTCCACTCCGCTAAAGTGGTCAGCAGTGCGCCCCGAAGGCGAGCGGCGCATCGACCCCGCCTCCCGGCTCCCCGTCCCACTCCCGAAGGATCCTTCGTGTCCAAGCCTGTCGTGCTTCTTGCCGAAACCCTCTCGCCCGCCACGATCGAGGCCCTCGGCCCCGACTTCGACATCCGCAGTGTCGACGGAACCGATCGTCCCGCTCTCTTCGACGCCCTCGCCGACGCCGACGCCGTGCTGGTGCGCTCCGCCACCAAGATCGACGCCGAGGCGCTCGCGCACGCGCCGAAGCTCAAGGTCGTCGCGCGCGCCGGCGTGGGTCTGGACAACGTGGACATCAAGTCCGCGACCACCCAGGGCGTCATGGTGGTCAACGCTCCGACCTCCAACATCGTCTCCGCCGCCGAGCTCACCGTCGGCCACATCCTGAGCCTCGCCCGCTACATCCCGGCCGCGCACGCCTCGCTCGCCGCCGGCGCCTGGAAGCGCAGCTCGTACACCGGGACGGAGCTGTTCGAGAAGACGGTCGGCATCGTCGGCCTCGGCCGCATCGGCGCCCTCGTCGCGCAGCGCCTCGCCGGCTTCGACGTCCGCCTCATCGCCTACGACCCGTACGTGACCAGCGCCCGCGCGCAGCAGCTGGGCGTGCAGCTCGTCTCACTCGACGAGCTCGTCGCGGAGGCCGACTTCCTCACCATCCACATGCCGAAGACCCCCGAGACGACCGGGATGATCGGCGCGGAGCAGCTGCGGGCGATGAAGAGGACGGCGTTCGTCGTGAACGTCGCGCGCGGCGGCCTGATCGACGAGGAGGCGCTGTTCGAGGCGCTGCAGGCCGGCGAGATCGCCGGTGCGGGCCTGGACGTCTTCACCTCCGAGCCCCCGGTCGAGGGCGGCACCGCGCGTCCGCTGCTGGACCTGCCGAACGTCGTGGTCACCCCGCACCTGGGCGCCTCCACCGACGAGGCGCAGGAGAAGGCCGGCGTCTCGGTCGCCAAGTCCGTGCGCCTCGCCCTCGGCGGAGAGCTCGTGCCCGACGCGGTCAACGTCGCCGGTGGCGCGATCGACCCCTACGTGCGCCCGGGCATCCCGCTGGTGGAGAAGCTCGGCCAGATCTTCTCCGCGCTGGCGCAGTCGCCGCTCACCAGCCTCGACGTCGAGGTGCACGGCGAGCTCAGCAACTACGACGTGAGCGTGCTCAAGCTCGCCGCGCTCAAGGGCCTGTTCACCAACATCGTCAGCGAGAAGGTCTCCTACGTGAACGCGCCGCTGCTCGCCGAGCAGCGCGGTGTCGAGGTGCGGCTCATCCAGGACGAGGTGAGCGAGGAGTACCGCAACGTCATCACCCTGCGCGGGGCGCTCTCCGACGGCTCGCAGCTCTCGGTCTCGGGCACCCTCACCGGCACCAAGCAGATCGAGAAGCTGGTCGGCATCAACGGCTACGCGCTGGAGCTGCCGATCGAGACCCACCACGTGGCCATGCTCTACACCGACCGCCCGGGCATCGTGGCCGTGTACGGCCAGAAGTTCGGCGAGGCGGGCGTGAACATCGCCGGCATGCAGATCGCCCGTCAGGCGGCCGGCGCGCAGGCGCTGAGCGTGCTGACGCTGGACTCGTCGGTCTCCGACGAGCTGCTGACCGAGATCCGCGAGGCGATCGACGCGGACCTGTTCCAGCGGATCGAGATCACCGAGGCCTGAACCCGGCCGATTCGCGTGCGAGGCCCCCGTCGACAGACGGGGGCCTCGCCCCGTCTTACGGGGGATCGTCTTGCCGGGGAGCGCGGGCTCAGTCCGCGACGGTGCGACCGACCAGCTCCAGCAGGGAGTCGAAGGCGGCCCCGGCGGGCACGTTCCGCGCTTCGCCCACCGCGTTCATGAAGTAGATGCCGTCGCCGAGCAGGAGGACGAGGTTCAGCGCGGTCTCGTCGCGCACGTGCGGGCGCAGGGTGTCGGCCCAGCGGCGGCGGGCCTCGTGGATGGCGGCCGCCGCGGGGGAGTGGCCGCTCTGCGCGAGCCGCGAGACGGCGGCCAGGACCAGGTCCAGGGGGCTGCCGTCCATCACCGAGGTGCGCAGATAGTAGGAGACGACGCCCTCGGGGGCCGTGGTCATCTCCGCGATGTCCTCGGAGACGAGCTCCGCGAGGCGGTCGACGAGCCCGCCGGCGAGCTCCTCCTTGGAGCCGAAGTGGTAGAGCAGCCCGCCCTTGGAGACCCCGGCCGCCTGGGCGGTGGCCTCCAGCGTCGCCGCCCGCTCGCCCTCGGCGAGCAGGATGTCGGCGAACGCATCGAGCACCTTCATGCGTGCGCGCGGTGGTCGGGCCATCGGGACGTCCTCTGTTCGCGGTCGGGAGTGCTCGGCGAACTCTCGGCGAGCACCTGTTACTATACCATCTGGACGGTTCAGTAATTCCGTCCGAACCGCTTCCTCTCCGAGAACACAGGAGTCATCCATGTCCGTCGCGGACGCTCCCGCCCCTCTTCCCACGACCCGATCGGCGACCCGGGCCCCGGCGGGTGCTGCCGATGTGCCCGTCAAGGCCGGTCCCCGGGCCTGGGCGGCGCTGTTCGTGCTGATGCTGCCGGTCCTGCTGGTATCGGTCGACAACACCGTTCTCGGCTTCGCCCTGCCTGCGATCTCCTCCGCGCTCGGCCCCTCCAGCGCCGAGCAGCTGTGGATCATCGACATCTACCCGCTCGTCGTCGCCGGCCTCCTGGTCACGATGGGCACGCTGGGCGACCGCTTCGGCCGCCGGAAGATGCTCCTGATCGGCTCCACCGGCTTCGCGCTCGTGTCGGTGCTGGCCGCGTTCGCGCCGACCGCCGGGGCGCTCATCGCCGCACGCGCCGCACTGGGCTTCTTCGGCGCGATGCTCATGCCGTCGACCATGTCGCTGCTGCGCTCCATCTTCCTGGACCGGGAGCAGCGTCGTTTCGCGATCGCGGTGTGGGCGGCGGCCTTCTCCGCCGGCGCCGCGCTCGGACCCATCGTCGGCGGTTTCCTCCTGGAGCACTTCGACTGGGGGTCGGTGTTCCTCCTCGCCGTCCCCGTGCTCGTGCCGCTGCTGATCGCCGCTCCGTTCCTGGTGCCGGAGAGCCGCGACCCGAACCCGGGTCGTCTCGACCCGCTCAGCATCCTGCTGTCGCTGCTGACCATGCTGCCGATCGTCTTCGCGATCACCTCGTTCGCCGTCGACGGCCCGAGCCCGATGCTGGCGCTGTCCGCCGCCTTCGGCCTCGCGATGGGGACCCTGTTCGTCCGCCGTCAGCGGCGGGTGGACGTGCCGATGCTCGACCTGGACCTGTTCCGCCGGGGATCCTTCTCCGGGGCCGTGCTGGTGAACCTCCTCAGCATGATGTCGCTGGTCGGCTTCCTCTACTTCGTCTCGCAGCACCTCCAGCTGGTGATGGGACTCTCGCCGATGGAGGCCGGGTTCGCCCTCGTGCCGGGCATGGCGATGATGATCGTCTCCGGACTGGTCGTCGTGCCGATCGCGCGACGGGTGCCGCCGCAGTACCTCGTCCCCGGGGCCCTGGTCTTCTCGCTCGCCGGCTACCTGCTGGTCGCCTTCTCGACGCAGGCGCACGGGGTGGGACCGCTGGTCATCGCCTTCGCGGTGCTGGGCATCGGGATCGGGGCGGCCGAGACGGTCTCGAACGAGCTCGTGGTCACCACCGCCCCGGCGGCGAAGGCGGGTGCGGCCAGCGCGGTCTCGGAGACCGCGTACGAGGTCGGCGCGGTCCTGGGCACCGCCGTGCTCGGCGGCATCATCACCGCCTTCTACCGCAATGCCCTGGCGCTCCCGGTGGGGCTCCCCGCCGGCGCCGGCAAGGCCGCCTCGGAGACGCTCGCCGGCGCCTGGACGACCGCGCAGGACCTCGTCGAACCGTGGTCCAGCGCGCTGTGGGCGGCGGCGGTGACCGCCTTCGAGTCCGGGGTGATGCTCACCTCGCTCATCGGGGCGGGCCTGGTGGTTCTCGCGGCGGTCGTCGCGGGCGCTACCCTGGGGAGACGCGCTCCCGACCAGTGAGCGCGCACCCCCGGAAGCTGAGGAGTCCCATGTCGCGCGTCGTCACGCTTGCCGTCATCCCCGGTGACGTCATCGGTCCCGAGGTGGTCGCCGAGGCGGAGAAGGTGCTCGACGCCGTCATCGCCGGAAGCGACGTCGTCTTCGACAAGACGCGCTTCTCGCTCGGCGCCGACCGCTACCTCGCCACCGGCGACACGCTCAGCGACGAGGATCTCGCGGCGATCAAGACGCATGACGCGATCCTGCTCGGCGCGGTCGGCGGCACGCCGGGCGACCCGCGTCTGAAGGATGCGAACATCGAGCGCGGGCTGCTGCTGAAGCTCCGCTTCGAGCTGGACCACTACGTGAACCTCCGCCCCTCGAAGCTGTTCGCGGGCGCGTCCGGCCCGCTGGCCGAGCCGGGCGAGATCGACTTCGTCGTGGTGCGCGAGGGCACGGAGGGTCCCTATGTGGGCAACGGCGGGTCCATCCGGCGCGGCACTCCGCACGAGGTCGCCAACGAGACCAGCGTCAACACCGCCTTCGGCGTCGAGCGCGTCGTGCGCCACGCGTTCGACCTGGCCGAACGCCGGCGGAAGAAGCTCACCCTCGTGCACAAGACCAACGTCCTCGTGCACGCCGGCGGCATCTGGCAGCGGATCGTGGACGAGGTGGCGGCGGAGCACCCCGGCGTGAGCGTAGACTACCTGCACGTCGATGCGGCGACGATCTTCCTGGTCACGAACCCTTCCCGCTTCGACGTCATCGTCACCGACAACCTCTTCGGCGACATCCTCACAGACCTGGCCGGCGCCGTCACCGGCGGCATCGGTCTCGCGGCCTCGGGCAACGTCAACCCGAGCGGCGCCTTCCCCTCGATGTTCGAGCCGGTCCATGGCTCGGCCCCGGACATCGCAGGGCTCCAGAAGGCCGACCCGACCGCCGCGATCCTCTCCGTCGCCCTGCTGCTCGACCACCTCGGGCTGTACGACGAGGCCCAGCGCGTGAACACCGCGGTCGAGGCCGACATCGCCGAGCGCGCCGGTTCCCGGACCACCTCCGAGATCGGCGACGCCATCGCCGCCCGCCTTCGGGCGTAACCTTTTCCGTGCAGACGCTGCGCGACTCGATCAACACAGACGCTGCGCGATCCGATCCCACAGGAACCCAGATGACCTCTTCCGCTTCCGCACCGCTCACCTTCGCCGTGAACCGCAACCTCACCGCCACCCCCGCCGCCGAGCGGGACGCGGTCCTGGCCAATCCGGGGTTCGGCGTCCACTTCACCGATCACATGGTCGACATCTGCTGGTCGGCGAAGGGCGGGTGGCACCGTCCGCGGGTGCAGCCCTACGGGCCGATCGCGCTGGACCCCGCGGCGGCGGTGCTGCACTATGCGCAGGAGGTCTTCGAGGGACTGAAGGCGTACCGCCATGCGGACGGCTCGATCTGGACCTTCCGGCCCGAGGCGAACGCCGAACGGCTCCAGCGCTCCGCGCGTCGCCTGGCGCTGCCGGAGCTGCCCACGGAGCTGTTCGTGGAGTCGCTGCGCCAGCTCATCGCCGTCGACGGCGCGTGGGTCCCCACCGCCCCGGAGACGAGCCTGTACCTGCGGCCGTTCATGTTCGCCAAGGAGGCGTTCCTGGGCGTGCGCCCGGCCGAGAAGGTCGCCTACTACCTCATCGCCAGCCCCGCCGGTGCGTACTTCGCGAACGGCGTGGCCCCGGTGAACATCGCCGTCGTCACCGACTACGCCCGAGCGGGCAAGGGCGGCACGGGGGCGGCCAAGACCGGCGGCAACTACGCATCCAGCCTCCTCCCGCAGGTGGAGGCCTATGCGAAGGGCTGCGAGCAGGTGCTCTACCTGGACGGCGACCTCATCGAGGAGCTCGGCGGCATGAACGTGGTGCTCGTCCGCCGCGACGGCACGCTCATCACCCCGGAGTCGGACTCGATCCTCGCCGGCATCACGGTGAACTCGATCCTGCGCCTGGCCGCGGATCGCGGACTGAACGTCGAGCAGCGTCCGGTGAGCCTCGCCGAGTGGCGCGAGGGCGTGGCCTCGGGGGAGATCGTCGGCGCGTTCGCCTGCGGCACCGCCGCGGTGGTGGTGCCGATCGGCAAGCTCGTCGGCGCGGACTTCGAGATCGTCCACAGCGACCCCGAGGCGACCACCCTCGCCCTGTCGCTGCGGGAGGAGCTCACCGACATCCAGTACGGCCGCCGCCCCGACCCGCATGGCTGGCTCACCCGTCTCGACGCCTGAGACCCCTCGCGATGCCCCCGGCGCCGGATCGTTCCCCGATCCGGCGCCGCTCGCGTGTCGGACGCCCCCACTAGGCTGATCGCGTGAAGATCGCCCGATTCCGCCACAACGACCTCATCTCCTTCGGCATCCTGGACGGCGACGAGCTCGTCGTCCTCGCCGGCGACCCGATGTACGCCGGGTACGACACCACCGGCCAGCGCGTCCCGCTGGCCGACGCGACGCTGCTCGCGCCGGTCATCCCCCGGTCGAAGATCGTCTGCGTGGGCAAGAACTACCATGCCCACGCCGAGGAGATGGGCGGGGTCGCCCCCGAGGCGCCCCTCCTGTTCCTCAAGCCGAACACCGCGGTGATCGGCCCGGGGGACGCCATCGTGCGCCCGCCGCAGTCGCAGCAGACCGAGCACGAGGGCGAGCTCGCCGTCGTCATCGGGCGGGTGGCGAAGAACGTCCGTGCGGAGGACGCCCTCGACCACGTGTTCGGCTACACCGTGGCCGACGACGTCACCGCCCGCGACCTGCAGCGCTCCGACGGGCAGTGGTCGCGGGCCAAGGGCTTCGACACCTTCTGCCCGCTGGGCCCGGTGATCGAGACCGACTTCGACCCCGCCGAGGGCACCGTCACCACGCGGGTCAACGGCGAGGAGCGCCAGCACTCGCGCCTGGACCTGATGATCCATTCGATCCCGGCGATCATCGAGTACGCCTCGGCGGTGTTCACTCTGCTGCCGGGCGATGTGCTCCTCACCGGCACGCCCGCGGGCGTAGGCCCCTTCGTTGCGGGCGACGAGATCGAGGTCGAGATCCCCGGCATCGGCGTCCTGCGCAACACCGCCGTCGACGCCGCACCGGGCACCCCGGCATCCGCGAGCGCCTGATGACCGGGACAGCCGGGGACGAGGGGCGCATCGCGGCCATCCAGCGGCGCACCGTCCTCACCCTCTCGCTCGGCCAGGTGCTGGGCAGCATCGCCTTCGGCTCCACCGTGTCGCTCGGCGCGCTCCTGGCCCGGCATGTCACGGGGAGCGACGCCCTCTCGGGGCTCGCGACGGCGTCGGCGACACTCGGCGCCGCGTTCCTGGCCATCCCGCTCGCCCGCGCGGCGATCCGTCGCGGGCGCCGCACGGCGCTCACCCTCGGCAACCTCCTCTCCCTCGCCGGCATCGGCGTGGTCATCCTCGGCGCCGCCGTCGCGGTGTTCCCGCTGCTGCTGGCCGGGTTCCTGCTCATCGGCGCCGGCAACGCCGGCAACCTGCAGGCCCGCTTCGCCGCGACCGACCTCGCCCCGCCCGCGCACCGCGCCCGCGACCTCTCCCTGGTGGTCTGGGCGACGACGATCGGCGGGGTCACCGGTCCTTTCCTGCTCACGCCGGGGGAGCAGCTGGGCCAGGCGCTCGGGATGCCGACCCTCACCGGGGCCTACCTGTTCTCGATCGTCGCGCAGAGCGCGGCGGTCGTGCTGTATCTCGTCGCGCTCCGGCCCGACCCGCTGCGCCTGGCCCAGCAGCTGCTCCGCGACGGCGGGGCGCGCGCCACGCGGATCGGCGGCGCGGATCGCCCGGTGGCGGCGCGCTTCGCGGTCTTCGCCGTGGCCGGGTCGCACGCGGTGATGGCCTCGGTGATGGCCATGACCCCGGTGCACCTCTCGCACATGGCCCACTCCGGCGAGATCGCCGAGGTGACCACGCTGGTGGGGCTCACCATCGGTCTGCACGTGGCGGGCATGTACGCCCTGTCGCCGGTGTTCGGCATGCTGGCCGACCGGTGGGGCCGCGTCCGGGTGGTCCTCCTCGGTCAGGCGATCCTCGCCGCCGCGCTGTTGACGACCGTGTTCGCCGGCACCGACTCCGCCGGGGTGCTCGTCGCGCTGATCCTGCTGGGCCTGGGCTGGAGCGCCGCGACGGTCGCCGGAGCCGCGTTGCTCACCGAGGCGACGGCGCCCGAGCTGCGCCCCCGCCGCCAGGGCCGCAGCGACTCGCTGATGAGCCTCTGCGGTGCCGCCGGTGCGAGTCTCGCCGGGGTCCTGCTGGCGACGTTCGGCTACGCCGGACTGGGCCTGGGCATGCTCGTCGTCGTCATCGTGATCGTCGCGCTGTCACCGCTCGGGCGGATCCGTCCGGGCGGCGGCGATGCGCCCGAGGCCGACGGGGTGAGTGCCGAGGAGCCGGGTGCCGCGCTCTCGTCGCCGCGAGCGCGGCAGTGATCGCCTCTGACGCCGCGATAAGCGGGGTGATGCGCTCTCCCGGGAATGATCCGTCGCCGTCCGTCGCGCCCGAGGCCGCCGCCCGCTCCCAACTAGACTGAGATCCTATGGTCTCCTCTCCCGATCCCCGCACCACCACGGCCACCGGCGCGGACGTGCGTGTGCGCTTCTGCCCCTCGCCGACCGGCCTCCCGCACGTGGGACTCATCCGCACGGCACTGTTCAACTGGGCCTATGCCCGTCATCACGGCGGCAAGCTGATCTTCCGCATCGAGGACACCGACGCCGCGCGCGACAGCGAGGAGAGCTACCGGCAGCTGCTGGACGCGCTCACCTGGCTGAAGATCGACTGGGACGAGGGCGTCGAGGTGGGCGGCCCGCACGCGCCCTACCGGCAGTCGCAGCGGCACGACGTCTACCGCGAGGTGATCGACCGGCTCGTCGCCTCCGGCGCGGTGTACGAGAGCTTCTCGACCGCCGAGGAGATCGATGCGCGCAACGAGGCCGCGGGCCGCGCGAAGCAGCTGGGCTACGACAACCACGACCGCGACCTCACCGAGGAGCAGAAGGCGGCGTTCCGTGCCGAGGGCCGTCAGCCGGCGCTGCGGCTGCGCGTGCCCGACGAGGATCTCACCTACGTCGACCTCATCCGCGGCGAGGTCACCTTCCCGGCGGGCTCCTTCCCCGACTTCGTGGTGGTGCGGCCGAACGGCATCCCGCTGTACACCTTCGTGAACCCGG
>JBEBWQ010000066.1:0-10348 GCA_040392075.1 Microbacterium sp. | reverse complement strand
CGCGGCTTCTCCGCGGGCGGCGTGGAGAACACGATCAGCGGCCTGGAGGCGGCGGCACGCGCCGGCGCGGACCTCGTCGAGATGGATGTCATGCAGACCGGCGACGGCCGGTTCGTCGTGATGCACGACGCGGATCTCTCCCGGCTGGCCGGGCGGAACGCGAAGGTCAAGGACCTCACCCTCGACGAGCTGACCGCGATCACCGTGCGCGACCTGACCGGTCACGAGGACACGATCCCCGCGCTCGCCGACTACCTGCGCCGGGCTCAGGAGCTGGGGATGACGCTCCTCATCGAGATCAAGCTCGGCGGCGCCGACACCCCCGACCACGTCGATCTGCTCGTGGCCGAGCTGGAGGAGCTCGGCGTCCTGCACGACCACGTCTTCCACACGCTCGACCTCGCCAGCGTCGAACGGCTCAAGCACCTGCGCCCCGATCTCACCGTCGGCTACATCATGCCCTTCGCCGCGGTCGGCGTGCCGGAGACCCCGGCCGACTTCCTGGTGATCGAGGAGTGGTCGGCCACGCAGGAGATGCAGGACCTGGCCGAGGCCGCCGGGCTCGGGTTCATGTCCTGGACGGTGAACGAGGACGGCGGGATGCGGGAGCTGCTCCGCCGCGACGCCCACGGCATCATCACCGACCATCCCGACCGCGCCCTGGGCCTGCGGACCGAGATGGACGACGAGCAGGGCCTCGCCCCGATCCTCCTGGACGCGCTCAGCCGGTTCGTGCTGGTCTTCTGAGAGCGCCGGCTCCCGCGCGCCGTCTACCTGTGCCGGGATCAGGACGATCGCTCCGGATCAGGATCTTCTGCGCCCTATCCTCCTGATCTCGGTTCATCGTCCTGATCTCGGGTGGCACGGGGCGCCGCCGCGCCCTCTTCCCACGAACCCGCGGCCGCCTCTTTCCCCGGGACCCCGGATCTGACAGAGTATTCTGGCGGGTCGGCGCGCCGTGCGCGGGCCGCCGCATCCGCATCGAACCCCGCGAGGAGAACCGTGACCGCGCCGAGCGACCTCCCTGCGGCCCTCCACCGGTCCGGATGGCGCACCTTCGTTCAGGTGCTGATCAACACCGGCGTCGCGAACCTCACCACCAACTTCCTCTGGTTCGCGGTGGTCTTCTGGGTGTATCTCGAGACGAGGAGCATCCTCGCCACCGGCATCCTCGGTGGCGCCTACATGGTGCTCCTCGCGGCCAGCTCGATGTGGTTCGGCTCCCTCGTCGACCGCTTCCGCAAGCGCTCCGTCATGCTCGTCTCCGCCTGGTTCTCCCTGGTGATGTTCGTCATCGGCACGGCGATGTTCTTCCTCGTTCCGGCACCGGCGCTCCTGGACCTCGCGGGCGGCTGGTTCTGGGCCTTCACCCTGGTCATCCTCATCGGCTGCGTGGTGGAGCTGCTGCGCAACCTCGCCCTCTCCACAACCGTCACCCTCCTCGTGCCCACCGACCGGCACGCCAACGCGAACGGCCTGGTCGGCACCGTGCAGGGGCTGTCCTTCATCGTCACGAGCGTGTTCAGCGGTCTGTCGATCGGGATCCTCGGCATGGCGAACACGATGCTGGTCGCCGTTGCTCTGACGGCGATCCCGATCGTGCACCTGCATCTGCTGCGCATCCCCGAGCCCGAGATCGTGCACGATCCGAGTCGCAGCGCCGTCGACTTCCGCGGCGGGATGGCAGCGATCCGCGCGGTGCCCGGCCTGTTGGGCCTCATCCTCTTCACCACCCTGAACAACCTCACCGGCGGGGTGTACATGGCCCTCCTGGACCCCTACGGGCTGACGATGTTCCCCGTGGAGATCTGGGGGATCGTGTTCGGCATCGCCGGCACCGGTTTCATCGTCGGCGGGATGATCGTCGCCAAACGCGGCCTCGGTCGCAACCCGCTGCGCACGATGCTGATCCTCGTCATGCTCGTCGGCTTCGGCGGCGCGCTCATCACGATCCGGGAATGGGCCTGGCTGTTCATCGTCGGCCTGTGGCTCTACATGCTGATGGTGCCCGCGATCGAGGCGGCGGAGCAGACCGTGATCCAGCGGGTGGTGCCCTATGAGAAGCAGGGGCGGGTGTTCGGGTTCGCGATGACCTTCGAGGCGGCGGCGGCCCCCATCACCTCGTTCCTCATCGCACCGCTCGCGGAGTTCTGGATCGTTCCCTACATGGAGACCTCCGCGGGGCGGGACACCTGGGGCTGGCTGCTGGGCGAGGGCGACAGCCGCGGCATCGCCCTGATCTTCCTCTGGACGGGCATCGCGACGATCCTCCTCGCCCTCGGCGCCTTCCTCACGCGCACCTATCGGATCCTCTCCCGCTCGTACGCGGAGGCGCCGGTGGTCGGCATCGCCGAGGACGCCGATCCGGCGACGAGCGCGGCGTCCGCAGCCACCTCGGAAGGGACACCGTGACCACGCAGATGACTCCGCCGGACGATGCCGGCGAGGACCGCCTCCGCGACCGGATCGACGTCCTCGAGGCCGAGAACGCCCGCCTGCGCAGCAGGCTGGACGCACCCGGCGGGCCCGCCGCCTCTCCCGCTCCTGCCTCCCCCCGATCCCGCTTCTCCTGGCGCGCCCTCGCCTCGGCGCTGTGCATCGTCGTCGCCGCTCTCCTCGTGCCGGTGGCCGTCGTCGCGGGGTGGGCACGGGTCCAGATCGTGGACGAGGCCGCCTTCGTCGCGACCTTCGCTCCGCTGGCGAGCGACCCCGAGATCCAGACGGCGGTGATCGACATCGCGGTCGCGACGATCGAGGAGAGCGTCGACATCGACGGGACGACGGACGCGGTGTTCGACGGCATCGACGAGCTGGGCCTGCCCCGCTCGGCCTCCGCGGCCCTCGGGCTGCTGCGGGGACCCGCCGCCGCAGGCCTGCATTCCCTCCTGCGCACCGGGGTGACCGGGTTCGTCGAGTCCGATCTGTTCGCCGACACCTGGAATGCGGCCCTCCGCACCAGCCATCGGACCTTCCTCGCCGCGGTCGCCGCCCAGGACTCCGCCGGTCCCGTCGTCATCGACCCCGACGGTGCGCTCATCCTCCACCTCGGCCCGGTCATCGCCGACATCCGCGACCACCTCGTCGAGGACGGTTTCGCGCTGGCTGCGCTCGTGCCCGCCGTCGAGGTCTCCTTCACCCTGGCCCAGTCGGAGGCACTGGTGCTGGTGGGAGTGGTGTACCGGGTGTCCGAGGTCCTCGGCACCTGGCTCCCGGTCCTCACGGTCGCCCTGTTCCTCGCCGGCATCGCCCTCGCCCGTCGACGGCGCACCGCGATCATCGGCACCGGCCTCGGGCTCGTGCTCGGCGCCGGTGGGCTTCTCCTCGCCTTCGCGGTCGCCCTGAGCGCCGTCCCTCCGCTCGCCGCGCAGAGCGGGCTGCCGCTGCCCGCGGTCGCCGCCGCGATCGGACACCTCGTCGGGGGCCTGCAGCGGATCGCGACGAACGCGCTCATCGTCGGCCTCGTCGTCCTGACGCTCGCGATCCTCCTCGGCCTTCCGGTCCTGCGTCGCCGCATGGCTGCGCTCAACGCGCGCATCGGCCGGGCCCTCGGCCGGCCCCGCTCTCCCGCCCGGCAGCAGAGGCTGCGCTCCCTGCGCCCGGCCACGCGCGGTGCCCTGATCGTGCTGCCCACGGTGCTCGTGCTCGTGCTGCCGCTGAGCACGGGCGGCACGATGCTGATCATCGCCGCCGCCCTGCTCCTCTGGTGGACGCTGGCCGTGATGGAGGGGCCGGACGCGACCGGGGCGGCGGTAGAGGGACCACCGTCCCCCGCCGATCCCGGCACCGCCGAACCCGCTGACGATCATCCCGGTGACGAAGAAGACGCCGCCACGTCCATGCCCGGCGTTCGCGCCTAGCGACGGCACGCCGGCCACGGAGATCGACGTCAAGGGAACCGGCCTGCGCGGGTCCGGCTGGTCCCGTCCCGCGCTACGCCTTCGGCTCCCGCTCGCGCCGCTCGGCCTCCTGAGCCGCGCGGAGCTCCCGGGTCGCGACGTCGAGTAGATCCTCCGCACGGCGGCGCCGGTGCTGCACGAGGGTCGAGGCTCCGTACTTCTCGCGCACGCGGTCGCGCTCCTCCGCGGTCGCGACGATGATCCAGCTGCTCGCCAGCAGGATCACCTGCGCCGAGAGGTTGAACCACAGCAGCAGCGCGATGAGCGCGGCGAAGGAGGCCAGCAGCGGGTTCGCGGCGGCGCCGCGCACGAACAGGCTGGACAGCTCCTGCAGCACCGTGAGACCGAGCCCGCCCAGCATCGCCCCGGTCCACAGCGCCCGGGCGGACGGGCGCACCCCGGAGAGCAGGCGGAACAGCAGGGCGATGGCGGCGGTGTCGATCGCGAACACCACGATCGTCCCGACGATCCCGGTGAGCCAGGAGGATGTCATCGCATCCATCCGGATGCCGAACAGCGAGGCGATGGCATCGATCCCGACCGAGCTCACCACGCTCAGCACCGCCGCGATGACCAGGAGACCGCCGAACGCGATGCCGACGAGGAGGTTGCGCAGCAGCACCCAGAGGAAGAACGTGTCGTCGTGCACCTCGTCGGCGAGCATCCGCAGCGCCGTGCGGATGCTCCCGATCGCCGCCAGCGCCGCACCGACGAGACCGATCAGGGACACGATGCCCACGAGGGTGAAGCTCACCGGCTCGACGACGGAGCCCAGATCGACCACGTCGGTCAGGCCCGGGATCACCGCGGCGAGGGCGTCTTGGAGCGCCTGCATCGCGTCGGGGTTGCCGCCCAGCCAGAGGGCGGCGACGGAGAAGCCGAGCAGCACGCCGGCGAACACGCTGAACAGCGCCCGGTAGGTGATGCTGTCGGCGAGGGCCGGCCCACGGTGCTCGCTGTAGCTCAGGTAGGCACGGACCGCTCGCCGCCGGAGCGCGAACGCGATGAGCCGCGGGACGATGCTCCGGATGCCCGCCGTGGTCTTCTCTGGTGTGCCGCTCACGCCCTCAGCCTAACGAGGACCGGGTCCGCGGCCCTCTCGACGGCGGAGGGGTTGACATCGCCGCCATCGGCGGCATAGGGGGTCGGCGCAACGCAGACGGGAACGCCGAGCCCCGTCAGAGATCCTCCTGACACGGGGTCGAGAACTCGCATTTCCGCACGCGTTTCAACTAAGGTTATCCTCACAAAGGGTTGCCTCGCCTAACTTTGACGAGGGTCCGCGGGATGCGGACGCCACCGGGGCCGACCCGGAACGTGGAAGGGCGACGAGGCTCATGGACCACCCCCGCAGCATCTCCCAGTCCGATCGACGACTCCTCCTCCGCCTCTCTCGGGCCGGGGAGCTCCCGGGCCGGCGCATCGAGCCGGATCTCGTCGATCTGTCGGTTTACGACCTCGACGACGTGGATCTCACGGCGGTCGCCGGCATCATGTTCAGCGTCGACTGCGACCAGGCGCACCTGGAGCGCCGTCGCGGGGTGCTGGACGCCTTCGTCTCCGCCGGCGGCCGCGTCGTCGTCCATGGTCGCATCACCCGGCCCTTCCTCACCGGCCTGCCCCTCTGGCGCCGCTCCGGCTCTCGCAAGCCGGAGGAGCTGACGATCCATCGCGTCTCGGAGCATCCGGTCTGGGCAGGGGTCGACCCGGAGGACCTGCTCTCTCGCGCCGCGGCCTCCGGCGGGAGCCGGCCGGATGCGGTGACCCTCGCCGCACTCCCCCGCCGCGGCTACTCCCGCCCTCTCCCCGAGGGCTCGATCGTGGTCAACGGCCTGGGTCCCCGCCGGGCGCCGATCGACTTCGAGTACCGCATCGGCCGCGGCACGGTCCTGGTGCACAACGGTCATGATCTCGATGCCTTCGGTCCGCTCTGCATCGCCCCGGCGCTCCGCTCCTGGCTGCGCGCCGAGCCCGGCTTCGAGCCGATCTCGGCGACCCCCTGGACAGAGCGGACGATGGCCGTCGCCTAGCGGGGACGCCCGTCCCACCCCGGGCCGGCGTCCTCGCAGCGACCCGGTGCCGAGGGACCCGTCGTCGAGGTCTCCGTGACATCGCCCCGCCCGGGACGTCCGCGGCGCGACGGGGTGGCCATAACCCCGCTGCGGACGGGGAACCGCAGCGCAGAGGAACCCCCTACGTCTCGTCCGCGCCGGAGAGGCTGCGGTGCATGCCGAGGGCTCCCTCGGCACCGAATCCGAGGGACTCGTAGACGCCCACGGCCTCCTCGCTCGCGAAGAGGCCGATGAAGATCTCCGCGCCCGGGAGCGGACGCAGCAGCTCGACGAGCCGCTCGACCAGGGCCGTGGCGACTCCCTCGCCCTCGTGGTCCGGGTGCACGATCACGTCCTGGATGTACGCGTACTGCAGCCCGTCTCCCACGGCTCGCGCCATCCCGACCACCGTTCCGGTGTCGTCCTGGAAGACGACGCCCGCCAGCGACGCGGCGAGGGAGGCGGCCCGGAGATGATCGTCGAAGTGCGACTGCCACCCCACGGCCGCGGCCAGGGTGGCGTGCTCTTCGGGCGTCGCCACGCGATCGAGGATTCTGCCGGTCATGATGAGGGCATTCTCTCGCCCTTCCGGGGATCCGGCAATCCGCTCCCCGCCCGCGGGACGGAGGACGACGCAGGAGCGCGCTGCCCCTCCCGCGTCCCTCCTCGCGGAGGACGGCACCCCGGCCGGCCCGTCATACGCGGTCGACGAGGTCGTGCTCACCCTCGGCGCGGGCGCAGTGAGCGCAGCAATAGATGCTCCCCTCGCTCTCCACGCCGTGGCCCAGGATGCGGCATCCGCAGTTCTCGCACTTCGGGGCCATCGCCTGCGCCGCGCACTCGAAGCTGTCGAAGGTCCCGATGAGGTTGCCCGTGTTCACGGTGAAGGTCTTGTCGTAGGAGTTCCCGCACGTGTCGCACACGCGCATCTCCGGTTGCGCGGCCATCGCCTGCTCGGTCATCGTCTTCTCCTCATCCTCATCCGATTCGCACCGGGAGACACGGGGAGCCCGCTCCCGCGGAGTTCGCCCGGCGCCTTGATGCGCCCCCAGTCTGCAGACCGGGCCGGGAATGCCCCAGGGGGTGGATTCGCCCTCGGATGCGTGATAACCGTGGCCGCGGATCGCGACCCCGCCGACGTCGCGTCGGCCCTCACCCGCGGATCCGCGCGATGAGAGCACCCAGCGCGGCCCGGACGGTCTGCTCCATCACCTCGACGGGTTCACCGTCGAAGCGATGTCGCTCGGCCGCCGGCTCCTCGCCACGTGCGCACGTCGCGAGGTAGACCGTCCCGGCCGGCTTGCCCTCCTGGGGTTCGGGGCCGCCCACGCCGGTCAGCGCGACCGCGTAGTCGGCGCCGAGCAGCTCCACTGCGGAGCGTGCCATCGCGGCCGCGGTCGGCGCCGTGACGACGGGACCGGGCGGTGCTCCGAGCAGCGTGTACTTGACCTCCGGGTGATAGGCGACGATCCCGCCCCGGTACCACTGCCCCGCCTCCGGCGCCGCGGAGATCGCCGCGGCGAGGTGGCCACCGGTCAGCGACTCCGCGCTCGCGAGCGTGCACCCGGTCGCGTGGGCGATGTCGGAGAGTTCCTGGACGATGCGGTCCACCTCGTGGCCGAAGACCGATCCCGCCATCGGAGGCTCCTCTCCGCGCGACACCCCGGTGCCGCGTCGTATCGCCCGATCCTCACGGCGAGGCGTTCGTCGCTCGCCGTCGTCCGCGCGGGAATGCTCGCATATCTACCGCAGAGTTCCTGCCGCTGTCAAAGGGCTGTCATCGCCGGACGCGCTGCGCCACCCTGGAGACATGGCGACGAGCGACGAACTGCAGGTGGACGGACGGCGGATCCGGGTGTCGAACCGCGACAAGGTGCTCTACCCCGCCACCGGCACGACCAAGGGGGACGTGATCGCCTACTACCGCGCGATCGCGGAGACCATGCTGCCGCACTGCCGGGACCGGCCGGCCACCCGCAAGCGCTGGCCCGACGGGGTCGGCGCCGACGGGCACGGGTTCTCCTTCTTCCAGAAGGACATCGGCGACTCCGTCCCGGACTGGGTGCGGACGGGCCGCATCCAGCACAAGGACCATGTCAACACCTATCCGCTGGTGAACGACGAGGCGACGCTCGTCTGGCTGGCCCAGCTCGCCGCCCTGGAGATCCACGTCCCTCAGTGGCGGTTCGACGCCGCAGGCGAGCCTCAGCGCCCCGATCGCCTCGTCTTCGACCTCGATCCCGGCGAAGGCGTGCCGCTGACCGACTGCGCGCGGGTCGCGGTCCTCGTCCGTGACGCCCTCCGGGAGAGCGGCCTCCCCACCGTGCCGGTGACGAGCGGGAGCTCCGGAATCCATCTGTATGCGGCGCTCGACGGCTCCCTGACCTCGGAGGACGCCTCGGCTCTCGCACATGATCTCGCCCGTTCGCTCGAGGCCGACCACCCCGACGAGATCACCAGCTCCATGAAGCGCTCCCTGCGCCCCGGACGGGTGTTCATCGACTGGAGCCAGAACAACGCCGCCAAGACCACCGTCGCCCCCTACTCGCTGCGGGGTCGGCTCCACCCGACCGTCGCGGTCCCACGGACCTGGCGCGAGCTCGCCTCCCCACACCTGCGCCAGCTGGACTACCACGAGGCCCTCGACCGCGTCGCGAGACGCGGCGACCCGCTCGCGGAGCTGCTGTCGCGTTCCGGATAGCGTTCCCGCCCCGCGGGTGATCGGCTCACCGCCGCTCCCGCTCCCCGCCCCGGGTGCGATCGCCGTTCAGGCCGCCGCAGCCGCGGGTTCCGCGCCGCGGTAGAGGTCCAGGACTCCGGCGATCCCGGCATCGTCGAAGGCTGCGAGCTGGCGGCTCGCCGGATCGCCCTCGTCGCGGCGACGGCGCACATAGCGCTCCACCCGAGCGCGGTCGCCGAAGCGATCGAGCTCGGTCTCGACCGTGCCGAGCATGCGCTCCACGAGGTCGAAAGCGGGCAGCGACTCGGCGGTGAGGGGATCGATCAGCTCGGAGCCGAGGCCGTTCCGCGCAGCCACCCAGTTCGCGCCGTCCACCAGCGCCGGGGTGTAGCGGGGACGCGCGCGCCCGTCCTCGGACTCCCGGAGAGCGCGGTCCACGAGGGCCCGGACGATGACGGCCACCGCGACCGCGTCACCCGCTTCGAGCTGTGCGTCGGCGATCCGCAGCTCGACCGTGGGATAGCTGTGGGAGAGCCGGGCGACCCAGGTGAGGAGCCCCGCGTCGGGCACCACGCCGGTGTCGATGAGCCGCGCGACGGCTCGGTGGTACTCCTCCGCATCGGCGAACCCCTGCGGGTAGCCGGCGACCGGCCAGGAGCGCCCCATGACGTGGCGCCAGCTGGCGAAGCCGGTGCGTTCGCCGCACCAGAGCGGCGAGTTCGCGGTGAGCGCGAGCAGCGCCGGCGCCCAGCGCGCGAGCCGTGCGAGCACGTCGACGCCCGCGTCCGGCGAGGGCACCTCGACGTGCACGTGCGTGCCCGTCGCGTACTGGTGCTCGGCGGCACTGCGCATCTGGGCCGCGATGAGACGGTAACGGGGCTTGGGCGTCACTGTGCCGACGGCGTCGCCGCCGACCGGCGGGAGACCCGTGCCCGCGAGGACGACGCCGCGGGCGGCCGCCGCGCGCGACACCGTCCGGCGGAATCGCCGGAGGGCGGCCTCGGCCTCCTCGGCCTCCCGGCACACCGGGGTCGCGGTCTCCAGCTGGCTCGAGAAGTACTCCCGTTCGGTCTGATCACCCAGTTCGGGGGTCGCGCGGATCAGCTCCGCGGCGCGATCCACCGGGACCCCTGCGGCGGCATCGAGGAGCAGATACTCCTCCTCCACCCCGAACGATCGCGGAGTGTTGACGGCGGCCACGGTCATCCTCTCCCCCCGTCGCCGCGGCAGGCGACCGGACGGGCCGGCAGATCGATGTCGGTGTCGCCGGTGACGGTGTTCATGGCGTTTCCTCCCGCTCGCTCGGCGAGAACGTCGGAATCCGCCGGGTGCGGCGATTCCCCCTCGTCGTCCTCTGCGCATCTGGTCTTCGTGTGTCCGGTCTTGATCCTCTGTCCGCTGTCCTCAGTCCGTTCCTCTCCAACCCGCCGACTCTACGGACCGGCGCGAGCAGTGTCAGCGGGGTTGACTTCCCCCCGCGCGAGCGGTTAGAAGCGAGGGCGCCTCCGCCACCCGGCGCACATCGGTGTCGTCGGCGGTGCGCGGGAACCACCGTGAGGGGCCCTCCCCGCAGCCGGATCGCCGCAGAGACCCCGGACTGCGCCCGTCCTCGGACGGACGGTGAGGCGTTGGGGGCCCCCCCCCCCCCCCCCCCGGGGCCGGGGCGCGCACCCCCCCCCCCCCCCCCCCCCCCCCGGGGGGCCGCCCCCCCCAGGCCCAAC
>JBEBWQ010000065.1:0-10425 GCA_040392075.1 Microbacterium sp. | reverse complement strand
GGGGCGCTCGGCACGGTAAGGGCGGTCGTTGCGCGGGGCCCGCTCGTCGCGGGTGAGCCGATCGCCACGACGGTCGTCGCGGGACGGGCGGGAGTCGCGCGCACCGTCGAAGCGGGGACGGTCACCGAAGCGCTCGCGGCGGTCGCCCTCGAAACGGGGACGCTCACCACGGTTCTGCGTGCCGTTCCGGCGATCGTCGAAGCGGGGACGGTCCTCGCGGCGCGGCGCGGCGCCCCGACGGTCGTCCTCGAAGCGGGGACGCTCGTCGCGACGCGGGCGGTCCTCGTAGCGGCCCCGGTCGTCGAAGCGGCTCCGCTCGCCGCGCTGGCCGCTCTCCAGGCGGCGTCCCTCGAAGCGGGGGCGCTCGCCCTGCTCACCGCGGTGGTGCGGGGTCTCCCGGCGGCCCGATTCGGCGCGCTGACGGATGCCGCGGGACTCGTCGCGGCCCGCCCGCTCCTGCGCGCTCCAGCGCTGCTTGCGGGCAGCACCCTCGGTCTCGGCCGGGCGATACCCGCGGTGCTTCGGGCTGCGGCTGCCGGGACCGGCGGGCGCTCGACCCGTCCCCGCCTCGTCACGGCCGCCGAAACGCGGCTCGTCGGCACGGCGGTCCTTCTGCGCGGTGCGCTTGCGGTCGCCGTAGCGGGGGTCGAAGTTGCGCGGGGCGCGACCGCCATGGGATTGGTTGTTCTTGGGCATGGGTGTTCCTCAGGTTCTCTTGCACGAGAACAGCGCCCGCATGCATGCGCGGGCAGCCCGGTGATCCGGGGCCATTCCAGTGATGGTGTGTGCGTCGCTCCACGGCCGACGCCTCCCATCGGCCCCTGGGCTCACACTTCACCACTTCCGCGTTACGCGGGTGCCCGAAGCCGACCCCGCTACGTTATCCCACCCGCCTGAGAAGCCGCCGGACGCCCGCCACACCACCCAGGCCACCCTGAATCGTCGCAAAATGCCGCTTCCCCCGTCAGATGTGACACTTCGGGGCGAGCCAGCGGCACCTCCCCGGCACACAGTTGCCGCAACTTGCCGCAACCCTAGGAAGATGCGACGATTCGGGGCAAGCCAGCGGCTCAGCCTCCGATGGAGCCCGCGTCGGTCACCCCGACGTCGGTGCGGTGGAAGTTCTGGAACGATCGCGACGCCGTGGGGCCGCGCTGACCCTGATAGCGGTTGCCGTAGGGCCCCGAGCCGTAGGGGTTCTCCGCAGGCGAGGACAGGCGGAAGAAGCAGAGCTGCCCGATCTTCATGCCCGGCCACAGCTTGATCGGCAGGGTGGCGACGTTCGCGAGCTCCAGGGTCACGTGCCCGGTGAACCCGGGGTCGATGAACCCGGCGGTGGAGTGCGTGATGAGGCCTAGCCGTCCCAGCGACGACTTCCCCTCCAGGCGCGCGGCGATGTCGTCCGGCAGGGTCACGGTCTCGAAGGTCGCCCCGAGGGCGAACTCCCCCGGATGCAGGATGAAGGGCTCGTCGGGCGCGACCTCGATGAGCCGGGTGAGCTCGGGCTGCTCCTCCGCCGGGTCGATGAAGGGATAGCGGTGGTTGTCGAAGAGCCGGAAGTAGCGGTCGAGGCGCACGTCGACGCTCGACGGCTGCACCATCTCCGCCGCCTGCGGGTCGAGGGCGATACGGCCGGCGGCCAGCTCGGCCCGGATGTCGCGGTCACTGAGAAGCACGTGTTCAGCGTAGTCGGGGCGCGGGCGCCGCCGCGGAGTTTGTTATGCTGGCCAGGCGCCCTCCGGGCGCACGGGGCTGTAGTTCAATGGCAGAACTTCTGCTTCCCAAGCAGACAGCGCGGGTTCGATTCCCGTCAGCCCCTCTCATCGAGAAAGGGCCCCGCCGTCAGGTGGGGCCCTTTCTCGATCTCCGGCACAGCCGGGAAGCGGACCCGGTGGGCCCCGACGGCCAGAGGCTCCGCGCGGCGGCTCTGCCGACGGGTGGAGTGGCCAGGGGGACGATTCCCGTCGCCCCTTTATCGATCTCCGGCGGAGCGGGGAAGTGGACAGCCCTGCGCAGCGCGGCATGGTTCACGGGCCCACGCCGCCGCTTCTTCGCGCAGCGGGCGTGACCTGCGAACTCAGGCCCCGGCGCGCGCCGTCCTCACCGCCGCCTCGAAGGCGACCCAGGCGAGCATCGCGCACTTCACGCGCATCACGTAGCGCGAGGTGCCGTGGAACGCGATCGCGTCGCCGAGGAGCTCCTCGTCCGGCTCGCCGGCGCCCTTCGAGCGGAGCATCGCGCGGAACGCCTCCACCCGGGTGAGCGCCTCGTCGACGGGATCGCCCGCGACGAGATCGGCGAGCACGGAGGCCGAGGCCATCGAGATGCTGCAGCCCTCGCCCTCCCAGGCGACCTCCCCGATGCGCGTGCCGGAGGCGTCGAGCCGGACGCGGACGGTGATCTCGTCACCACAGGTGGGGTTGTACTCGTGGTGCTGGCCGTCGGTGTCCGCGAGCGGCCCGTTGCCGCGCCGGCGCTTGGCGTGGTCCAGGATGACCTGCTGGTAGAGGCTCTCCAGGCCGCTCACGGGGTCTCCCGCCCTCCGACGCCGAAGAACGAGCGCACCCCGCCCATCGCGTCGACGAACCGGTCCGCCTCCTCGCGGGTCGTGTAGACGTGGGAGCTCGCCCGCGTGGAGGCCGTGATGCCCAGGGCGCGGTGCAGCGGCTGGGCGCAGTGGTGCCCGACGCGCACGATGATCCCCGCATCGTCCAGGAACTGGCCGACATCGTGGGCGTGCACGCCGTCCACCGCGACGCTGACGAGGCCCGCACGGGGCTCTCCCGCCGGCGGGCCGATCACCCGGATGCCGGGGAGCGCCGCGAGTCCCTCCATGACGCGGGCGGCGAAGGAGCCCTCGTGCTCGGCGACCGCATCCATGCCGATCCCCTCGAGGTATCGCACGGCCGCGCCCAGGCCGACCGCCTGGGAGACCGGCTGCGTGCCCGCCTCGAAGCGCTGCGGCGAGGGGAGGAGGTGCGCCTCCTCGAGGGTCACCCGGGTGATCGTCGATCCTCCCGTGCGGGCGGGGGGCAGCGCGTCGAGCAGCTCCTCACGGCCGTACAGCACGCCGATGCCGTTCGGGCCGAGCATCTTGTGGCCGGAGAACGCCGCGAAGTCGACGCCGCTCGCGGCGAAGTCCACCCGGCGGTGCGGGACGGACTGGCACGCGTCCAGCACGGCGAGAGCACCGACGCGATGGGCGAGCTCTACGACGTCCGGGACCGCGACGATCTGACCCGTCACGTTCGAGACCTCCGCGAACGCCACGACCCGGGTGCGCCCGGACAGCACGGCGGCGAGGTCGTCGACCGACCACAGGCCGTGCTCGTCGACGCGCACGGGGACGATCCGCGCGCCGGTCCGCGCCGCGACCCGCTGCCACGGCAGCAGGTTGGCGTGGTGCTCGGCTTCGGTGAGGACGATCTCGTCACCCGGCTGCAGAGCGAAGCGGGCCGACTCCGCTCCCCCGATGCCCGCGCTCGCGTCGGCCATGCCGAGGGCGACCATGTTCAGCGCGTCGGTCGCGTTCTGCGTCCAGACGACCTCCCGCTCCCCGGCACCGACGAACCGTGCCACCGCGGCGCGCGCCTCCTCGAAGAGGCCGGTGGAGACGCCGGTGGCCGCGCTCGCGCCGCGGTGCACCGCGGCGACGTTCCGCTCCAGGAACTCGCGCTCGGCGTCGAGGGCCACGGCGGGTCGCTGAGCCGTGGCCGCGGAGTCGAGATAGGCGGGCAGGAGCGCGGAGCCCTCGCGGGCGAAGGCGGGGAAGTCGAGGCGGATGTCGGCGACGGCACGCGCGCCGACGTGCTCGGAAAGGGTGTCGTCCATCCCCTTCATTCTCTCATCCGCCGGCGATGCCGGGGCGTGCTCCGCCACAGCCCGGGGCCCACAGCCCGGGGCCCGGACGGCCCGGGGTCGCCGGGGATGGCCGTCGGCACGACGGCCCGGTGGGGTTCAGGCGACGGCGACCCGGCGCCGGAGGAGGCCCATGGCGAGCACGCCGTGCAGGAGGATGCTGCCCACCACGGTGAACACGGCCAGCGCCAGCACCGGATAGGCGGTGTCGTCCGGGAGCGCGTTGAAGGCGAGCAGGCCGAACACGATCGTCGCCGCCGCGCGCGGTCCCAGCGCGCCGGTCAGCAGGCGCTCGCGGCGCGAGAGGGAGCTGCCCCACAGCGCCAGCCAGACGGGGACGATGCGCAGCACGGTGAGGCCCAGCAGCGCGAAGAGGAGGATGCCCCAGGGCACGCCCGCGACGAGGACCACGGCGGTCACCCCGCCGAGCACGAACCAGACGATGTGGGTGGCCAGGGTGCTCGCCTCCTCGACGAGCAGCAGCTCCGCGTGGGGGATCACCCGCTCCTCCATGCCGCGGGTGCGGGCGACCCGGTAGGCGATGCCGGCCACGAACGCGGCGACGAAGCCGTTCGCCGGCAGCAGGGGGAGCGATACCGCCACGACGTAGGCCAGGATCGGGAGGAGGAGCATCACGAAGCGCACGCCGGCCTCGGCGGCGAGCTCCCGCCGTCGCGCCACGCGCACCAGGAAGCCCGCCAGCAGCCCCAGTGCGATGCCGACCGCCACCGCCAGCACCGTGGCGGGCACGGCGCCGAGGAAGGCCTGGACGAACTCCGTCAGCGGCTCCTCCACACCCGAGAGGTCGGTGTCGTCGGTGATCTCCTCGGTCTGGCCGATCAGCCGCTCCAGCCCCGGCAGGGCGACCGCGAGCGCGAGCGCCATCCCGAACAGGGGCGCGACCAGGCCGTCGGAGTAGCCGCTCTCGACGTTGAGCACCTGGCGCACCCGCGGGGGCAGCTGGGGCAGGCGCAGCAGGGAGGGCGCCACCGCGAAGTCGGTGGGCATGAGCAGGCACGCCATCACGACGAGGACGAGCACGTTGACGTCGGGCACGAGGTAGGCGCCGGTCACGACCGCCAGCACCAGCGAGATCGGCAGGCCGATGAGCACCAGCCGGGCCACGACCCGCCCCTCGCTGCCGAACACTCCCCCGCGCACCTCGCTGGCATCGACGAAGAGCAGGATGGCGAGGATCAGCTCCACGATCTTCTCGCCCGCGTGCGAGTCCACCGCCGCGGCGAAGGCATCGACGTCGACGGCGACGACGGCTGCGCCCACCAGCAGCAGCACGGCGGGTCCGGCGACGCCCCATCGCTCGAAGCGGTGCGCGATGAGGGACCACCCGATGAGCGCGACCAGCGCGAGTGGGATCACCAGCGACACCGGCGGCCTCCTCTCGCCCTGTTCATCTCCGCGGAATCGTCCGCGGCCGCAGAGTCGCGTCCGCCTCTGCAGCGTCGTCGTGCATCTGCAGAGTCACGATACAGCGAGCGGGCCTCAGCCCTCTTCCCCTGCTTCGCCCTCCGGGGCCGTCTCCTCGACGGGAGGCTCCTCGGTGCCGGGGAGCGGGCACAGCGCGCCGGCCGCGATCTGCTCGCGATACTGCTCCGCGGTGAACGGCAGCGCGAAGCTCGGGGCCGTCTGGCCGGGTGCCGCCGGGGCCTTGGACGCGATCGCCGCCAGCTCCCAGGCCAGGGCCGAGATCATGCCCGCACCGGCCGTGGAGTTGTTCAGCACCACCGCGACCGTGAACCCGGTGGCGGGGTCGGAGTACGCGGCGACGGAATAGCCCGGGACCCAGCCGTGCTGGCCGACGAGCGGACCCACCTGGTACGCGCCGCCGGTCGCCTGGAACCAGCTCGGGGCGTCGTCCGCCGCGGGGAGGGGGGTGTCCCACCGCCCCTCGGTGCCGAGGGCCTGCGCGGCGGTCGCCTGCACATAGCGGCCGAGGTCGTGGATCGTGGAGACCACGCCCGAGTCGGTGTAGCCGAGGCTGGAGGACTGCCAGGTGATGTCGCGCGGCGCATCGCACTGCCAGCCGGCCTCGCCCCACTCCAGCACGTTGCCGTGCAGGCCGGTCGAGTCGGGTGTGCTCGGGGGGAGGAGGGTGCTCTCGAGCTGGAGGGGGGCCGCCACGTACTCGTGGATGAGGGTCGCGGCGTTCTTCCCCGACGCCCGCTCCATCGCCTGGCCGAGCAGCAGGTAGCCGGCGTCGGAGCCGTCGAAGCGCTGCCCCCGCTGCTCGCCGTCGCGGGCGACGCCGTAGGTCGCGAGCTCCCGCACGTTCCACACCCGGCCCGGGGTGTTCAGCCACGCGGCCTCGGCCGTCGGAGCGGACATGCCCAGGCCGCTCGTGCCGTCGCACAGCTCGATCAGCGTGACATCGGTGAGGTTCGGCACGCTGGAGACGTAGTCGGATATCGGGTCTCCGAGCTCCAGGCTGCCCTCCTCGGCCAGGCCGAAGAGCACATCGCACGTCATCATCCGCGTGACGTCCGCGATGCGGAAGGTCATGTCGGCCGAGACCGGATCGGTGTCCGCCACCGATTGCGTGCCCTGAGCGCTCACCCAGCTGCCGCTCCAGGGCGCCCACACGCCGACGATCGCCCCCGTCGCGCCGGTCGCGGCCATCGCGTGCACGACGGCGTCCTCCAGCTGGGCGACGGTGTCGGCCGGGAACTCCCCCTCCGCCTGCTCGGGTGGCGTGTAGTCGACGTCCTTCGCCTGCGAGCAGCCGGTGAGGACCAGAGCCACCGCGGCCACGACGGCAGCGGAGGCGCGCCATGAGCGCGGGGAACGGATGTGCATGTGCGGGACTCCCAGGGACCTGTGCCCCCGAGTCTAGGGCGCCTCGCTGAGAACCCGCGGCGCGCGCCGACTGCGGCGGGCGGGAAGCGGAGGCCCGCGGAAAGGGGCAGGAGGGAGCCCGCGCATCGCGGGGAGCGGATCGACGGCGATGCCGCCTAGAATATAAGGCATGCCTCACCTCTTCGATGACGCCGTGGTCACCGCCGTCCTGCATCACATGAACGACGACCACCGCGACGACAACCTGCTCATCGCCCGCGCCTTCGGCGATGCCGTGACCGACAGTGCCCGCATGACGGGCTTCGACGGCGACGGCGGCACCTGGGAGGTCGCGACCGGAGACACCACCCGGGAGCTGCGCGTGCCGTGGCCCGGCGGACCGATCACCGAGCGGGGCGAGGTGCGCCGGGAGATCGTCGCCCTCTACGACGGTGCCTGCGCACGACTGGGCATCGAACCCCGCCCCCACGACTGAGCCGTCGCCGCCGACGAGGCCCTTCCACCGAACCGTTCCCTTACTGAGCAGGTAAGCCGCACCATAGGATATGTCCATGCCCGAAACCACGACGTTCTCCACCGCGCTGCGTGAGCGCTCCTCCGCATCGCACTCGCAGAGCGAGCATTCCGGATTCATGGCCGATCTCCTCAAGGGGGACGGCACGCGCGAGGACTACGCCGCACTGGTCGCGCAGCACTTCTTCATCTACGAGGCGCTGGAAGCGGCCGTCGACCGGGTGAAGGACGACCCGATCGCCGCCCCCTTCCTCCGCGATGAGCTCACCCGGCTCCCCGCGCTCGAGGCCGACCTGGCCTTCCTCCTGGGGCCGGACTGGCGCGAGCAGATCTCCCCGCTGCCGAGCACCCGGGAGTACGTCGATCGCATCAATGGCGTCGGCGACTGGGCCGGCGGCCTCGTGGCGCATCACTACACGCGCTACCTGGGCGACCTCTCCGGCGGTCTCTTCATCGGCAAGGTGATGGCTCGCCGCTTCGGCTTCGAGGACGAGGGCGTGAGCTTCTACGCCTTCGACCGGATCCCCGACCCCGCCGCCTTCAAAGACGAGTACCGCGAACAGCTCGATGCCGCGCCGTGGGACGAGGTCGAGCGCGAGCGGGTGATCGACGAGGTGCTGCAGGCCTATGCGTACAACACCGCTCTCTTCCACGATCTGGACAGGGCCCGCTCGGCCGCCTGAGCCGCCCTCCTCCCGAACGCCCGTCGCCTCACCGCGGCGGGCGTTCGGCGTTTCCTGGGCGCTGCCCCCCGCCCCTGCCGCTCATCGGGAGCGACGACGCGTCGGCCCCCGCCGAACGCTCTGAGTTCAGGCGTGAGACCGCCCACCGCGCCTCCTTCGTCGTCCGGCGTACGGTCACGGTATCTGCAGCCTCTCGTCGCGAAGCCGTAGATGCCGCGACTCCGGCGACTCCGCAGCCTCCGCGCCGGATGACGGGACCGGAGACGACACGCCCCCTCGCCCTCCTGCCGCGCAGGAGCCCCCGCCCGGACGAATCCGGACGGGGGCTCCTGCGCGGTTGCGCTGCTCAGAGGGGCGAGGTCAGGCCTTCACACCGCGGCGGCGGAGGGCCACCAGGCCCGCGCCGAGCAGGAGCAGACCCGCGCCCAGCCAGATGCCGCTGGCGTCGGCCGTGCCACCGGTGGCGGCGAGCTCGCCGTCGGTCGTCTCATCGCAGGGCACCTCGGCGCCCAGCGGGAAGGAGAACGACACGGCGTCGATCGGCTCACCGGCGGAGTAGAAGCCAGCGAAGGCCTCCGCACCCGCCGCGGTCAGCCACCCGGAGGCTCCGGACCAGCTGATCTGGCTGCCGGAGACGGACGGAGCCGGCAGCGACAGGTTGGCGAAGACGACCCCGCTGCGGTTCACATCGGGGGCGTTGAGCCCCTTCGACCGCACGTCGAGGATCAGCTGCGCCTGACCCGGGCCGGTCACCCGGATGCGCGGGTTGGACAGCTGCACGTCGAGCGCGCCGCTGTGACCGGTGAAGCTCGCCGAGCCGCCGTAGCTCACCCGGCCCAGGCTCTGGTCCGGGTTGAACGAACCCGAGCCGCTGCCCCAGTTGATGGAGTAGTCGCCGTGCGCGATCGGCCCGCTGATGTAGCTGCGGAACCGCTCCATGACGCTCCACTGGATCGTCGCGCCGTTGACGGCGCGCGCCACGCAGGTGGGAGCGGCCGGCTGCTCCGGCGCCGCCGCGGCGGTCACCAGGAAGGCGATGCTCGCCGTGCCGCTCTCGGCCTCCAGCACGAGGGTGTGCTCGACGGCCTCGAAGCCGGCCGGGACCGTCCAGGCGAAGAGCACCTCGCCGTCGGCGTCGGCGACCTGCGAGCCGATCACGATCGGGTCGGAGTGCACGGTCGCGGTCACCGTCTCGCCCGGGACGAACCCGAAGCCGCGGAAGGTGATCTCGCCGCCCTGCGCCACGCTGCCGGAGCCCACGACCACCGCACCCGGGCCGGTCGGCGCCAGCACGGTGAGCGGGGTGAAGGTGTCCAGCGAGCGGTCGGTCGCGGAGAGACCGTGCGCGGCCGAGGTGGCCACCTGGTACTCCACGTCGGCGAGGAGGGTGCCGGCGGGGATCGTCAGCGTGGTGGTGAACGCGCCGTCCTGCACCTGATGCGGCATCACCCAGCCCAGGGCGAGCCAGCCGTCCGCCGGCAGCGGGCCTTCGCCCTGCCACAGCGAGCGCTCGCCGGCCACGACGTACACGCCCTGCGCCGCGCCCGGACCGGTGAAGCCGGTGCCGGAGACGGTCAGCACGTTCTCCACGGTCGGGTCGAGCGCACCCTCAGGGGTGACGGTGACCTGCGGGGTCTCGGGGACCTCGGGGTCGACCGGCCCGTCGGCCGCGAAGTTCACCGGGACGGAGAGCTCCTGCGCGGGGTTCGCGGGCGTGCCCACGCCACCCGGGTAGGTGTAGATGCCCCACTGGCCACCCTCGAGCGGCGAGGCCGGAGCCTTGACCGCGACGTGCGCCTCGAAGGAGCCGTCGGCGGCGATGTCGGCCCACGCCGCGCGGATCGTGCTCTGGAACGCCGGGGGCACCTGGTCGAGGACGTCCTCGGCCAGCGCCCACACGCGCGACTCGCTGTTCATGGTGCGCTGGCTGGAGGCCACTCCGTTGGAGGGCTTCCAGTCCTCGGCGAAGCTGCCGAACACCACGAAGGTGCCCTGCGGGAGATCCGCCGGGATCGGCACGCCCATGCCGCCCACGTTCGCGGCCGGGTCGAAGCCGGTGCCCTTGACGACGAGCACATCGCCCTCGGCGACCTCCTGGCCGGCGTACGGGGTGGTGCCGTCGGCGAGGAACACCTCGATCGCCGGGGCGAAGGACGGCCGCTCACCCAGGTAGTTGACGGAGACCGACAGCTCCTGGTCCGCGTTGGACACGCCGCCGGCGCCATAGGTGTAGACGCCCCAGTTGCCGTCGGCCAGCCCGTTCTCGAAATCGGACACGGTCAGCGTCGCCGTGAAGGAGCCGTCATCGGCCAGAGGAGCCCACTGCGCACGGATCGTGCCCTGGAAGCGCTCCGGCACCTGGTTCAGCACGCCCTCCGCGAGGACCCACTGCTGGCCGAAGGCCTTGCGCGCCGAGCCCGGCGCCGCCGCCGAGGGCTGCCACTCGTCCAGGAACGAGCCGAACACGGCGTACGTGCCCTGCGGCAGCGTGTTCGGGATCGGGATGCCGCGACCGCCGACGTTCGCGGCCGGGTCGAAGCCCGTGCCCTTCACGACCAGC
>JBEBWQ010000064.1:0-10551 GCA_040392075.1 Microbacterium sp. | reverse complement strand
GCCGCTCAGAAGAGGGTCGCCTCGGTCACCGGCTCCGCCGGGGCCGCCCTCAAAGGCGGCGCGGCTCCGCGCAGACCGTCCGCGTCCTCGCTGCGCCGTTCGAGGCCGAACCGCCGGATGATCGGCCGGATCCGGGCGCCCAGCCAGGCGCGGTACTCCCTCGGAGCCTGCGCCGCGGCGCCCGGATAGAGACGGCGGTACGCGGGCACGAGCTCGGGATGCTCCCGCTCCAGCCACTCGAAGAACCACGGCTTGACGTGCGTGCGCAGGTGCAGCGCTCCGTAGGTGACCGACCGGGCCCCCGCCGCGCGGATGTCGCCGAGGAGAGCGGAGAGGTGCTCCGCCGAGTCGGTGAGATGGGGCAGCACCGGCATGATGAACACGTCGCAGGCCATTCCCGCCTCGCGCGCCGCGGCCACCGTCTCCAGCCGTGCCCGCGCGGTGGGCGTCCCCGGCTCGATCGACTGCTGCAGCCCCGGGTCGCCGATCGCGATCGACATCGCCAGGCTCACCCCGCTCCGTTTCCGCGCCTCCGCCAGCAGCGGCAGGTCACGGCGCAGCAGCGTGCCCTTGGTCAGGATCGACAGCGGGGTGCCGCTCTCGCTCAGCGCCCGGATGATGCCCGGCATGAGCCGGTAGCGACCCTCGGCGCGCTGATAGGGGTCGGTGTTGGTGCCCAGCGCCACGTGCTCGCGGTGCCAGGTCGGCCGGGCGAGCTCTCGCGTCAGCACCTCGGCGACGTTGACCTTCACCACGATCTGCGAGTCGAAGTCCTGCCCGGTGTCCAGGTCGAGATAGCGGTGCGAGCCCCGTGCGAAGCAGTAGACGCAGGCGTGCGAGCAGCCGCGGTAGGGGTTGATCGTCCACCCGAACGGCATCGGCGAGCCGGACGGGACCCGGTTGAGCGCGCTCTTGGCCAGCACCTCGTGGAACACCGCGCCCCGGAACTCCGGCGCCCGCACGGTGCGCAGGTGCCCGGGGACGGCGGCCACCTCCGCGAGCGCGAGCCCGGGCAGCGCGTCGTCCGCCGCGCTGCCGATGCTCTGTCCACTCCACCGCATGAAGACATTAGAACATATGTTCTAGTCTTCTGCGAGAGATCCCGCGCGCGCCTCATTCGGTCCTGGAGCCCTCTCGCCCTGCCGGGGAACGCCCTCACCATCACCGGCGAGTCGATGGTCTATGCCGGGGTCAGCCTCGGGCCGGCAGCCGCACCGTCACACGGAGCCCGCCGCCGGGGCGGGGGGCGATGGCGAGGTTTCCGTCGTGCGCCTGGGCGATGCTCGTGACGATGGCGAGACCGAGACCGACGCCCGCCTGGTCGCCGCGGATGCGCTCGGTCCCGCGCTGGAACGGCTCGGCGAGCGTCGAGATCAGCGACGGGCTGAGCTCCTCCCCCGTGTTCTCGACCGTGAGCACGGCCTGATCACGATCGGCGGTCGTGTGGATGCGCACGGAGCCGTGCTCCGGAAGGTTGTGGACGATGGCGTTGTGCAGGAGGTTGGTGGTCAGCTGGAGAAGGAGCGCGGGCGAGCCGAGCGCGGGAGTGACCTCGCCGGAGGTCTCGATGGTGAGACCGCGCTTCTCCGCGAGCGGGAGGAGGGTCTCGGCCGCCTCTTCCGCGATGAGCGAGAGATCGACCCGCTCCCGGGCGAAGGAGCGCCGGTCGGCGCGGCTGAGCACCAGCAGCGCCTCGGTGAGATCGATCGCCCGGGCGTTGACGGTGCGCAGGCGCTCGAGGAGCTCCTCACTGTCGCGGTCAGGGTCGTCCCGGGCGACCTCCAGGAGCGTCTGCGTGATCGCCAGCGGCGTGCGCAGCTCATGGGAGGCGTTGGCGGCGAACCGCTGCTGTTCGGCCACGTGCGCTTCCAGCCGCGCGATCATGGCGTCGAAGCTGTCGGCGAGCTCGCGGAACTCGTCTTCACGGCCCTCCAGCTCGATCCGGTGGGAGAGCGATCCGCTCGTGGCCCTGCGCGTGGCGGCGGTGATGAGCACGAGGGGCGCGAGCATGCGGCCGGCGAGGATCCAGCCTCCCAGGAGGCCGAGGAGCAGCAGGAGCACGAGCGCCCAGGCCGCCGCCGGGACGAACGCGCGGACGAGATCGTCGCGTCCCGGCATGAACGTCCCCTCCCGGGTCGCGACCGCGGACGGCGGCACGTAGCGCAGGAGGAACAGCCACACCACCGAGAGCAGGAGGACGCCCGCCAGCAGGAGGAACCCCGCATAGCTGAGGGTGAGCTTCAGGCGGACGCTCACCCCGGGTCGCCTATCCATGCCGGTCTCCCCCGATGCCGTCCGCCGCACCGGGATCGATGCGGTACCCGACGCCGGGGACCGTGACGATCACCCAGGGCTCGCCGAGCCGTTTGCGGAGTGCCGAGACCGTGATCCGCACGGCGTTGGTGAACGGGTCGGCGTTCTCGTCCCATGCCCGCTCCAGAAGCTCCTCGGCGCTGATGACGCCGCCGGAGGCCTCGACGAGGACCTCGAGCACGGCGAACTGCTTCCGGGTCAGCGCGACGTGACGACCGTCCCGATGGACCTCGCGACGGAACGGATCCAGCCGGAGGCCCGCGATCTCGCGAACCGGAGGCCTGCTGTGCGCCCGCCGGCGGTCCAGGGCACGGAGCCGGAGCACGAGCTCCCGCATCTCGAACGGCTTGGTGAGGTAGTCGTCGGCGCCGAGCCGGAACCCCGAGGCCTTGTCGTCCAGGCGGTCGGCGGCGGTGAGCATCAGGATCGGGATGCCGCTGCCGGAGGAGACGATGCTCTCGGCGACCTCGTCACCGGATCGCCCGGGGACGTCCCGGTCGAGGATCGCGATGTCGTAGGCGTTGATGCCCAGCAGCTCCAGAGCGGTCTCGCCGTCACCGGCGATGTCGGCGGCGATCGCCTCCCGGCGCAACCCGTCGCGGACGGCCTCCGCCATATAGGGCTCGTCCTCGACGATCAGCACGCGCATGTCCTCGATGCTACGAGCCCGCGCATATCGCCGGCCTATCGAAAACCGCATACGTCGCGGCAACATCTCTGCGCCTTGACTCGCAGCATGGGCCGAATCGCACGCGCACGAACGAGATCCCGCAGCCGGGCCGCCCGTGGTCCGGCCGACCGGGTCGTCCCCCTCTCAGGGGACCGTGAGCCGCGTGCCGCCGGTCGTGGCTGTCCCGGAACGCACACCGACGCCGCGCACGCCTCGCGGACGCCGCGGTGACGGGCGCTCCCGGTCGATCCCGTCCCGACCCCGGCAGGATCGAGCCGCCCACGCTGGAGACGTTCCCCCGGGCCGTCGCCGCGAACGTGGCGATCGTCCGGGCACGCACCCGGGTCCGGATCATGGCGGTGGTCAAGGCCGACGGCTACGGACACGGCGCGCTCGCGGTGGCACGGGCGGCGGTCGATGCCGGCGCGGAGTGGCTCGGCACCACGGACATCGCGGCGGCGCACGAGCTGCGCGCCGGCGGTCTCGCCGTGCCGATCCTGAGCTGGCTGAACCCCTCCGGCGTGGATGCCGCACGCGCGAGCGCCGACCGGATCGACGTCGCCGTCGGTTCCGTCGATGAGCTGGAGGCCCTCCTCGTCCCGGACGGCCCCGGCCCGCGCGCTCCTGTGCGCATCCATCTGCATCTCGACACCGGCATGGCACGGGGCGGCTGTCCCTCCTCCGAAAGGGACGCGCTGATCGCCCGCGCCGAACGGGAGCAGCGCAGCGGGAGGATCCGCATCGCGGGGCTCATGGGCCATCTGCCGCTGTCCGACCGGGCGGACCCCGGTTCCAACGCCCCCGCGGTGTCGCTCCTGCATCGGGCCGGGCAGGCGGCGGCAGCAGCCGGGCTGGAGGTCCCGCTCTCGCATCTGGCGACGACCGCGGGCGCGCTGACCGACCCGGCCTCCCACTTCGGGATGGTGCGCATCGGCGCCGGGCTCGTCGGCATCGACCCGTCCGGGACGACCGCGCTGCACGGCGCCTGCCGCCTCACCGCTCCCGTCGTGCACACGGCGGCTGTCCCCGCGGGGACGGCGGTCGGCTACGGTGGGGCCTACGTCACCGACCGTCCCACCCATCTCAGCATCCTGCCCCTCGGCTATGCCGACGGGATCCCCCGCCGGCTCTCCCCGGAGGCCGCCGTGGAGATCCACGGCCGGCGGTACCCGGTGGTCGGGCGCGTCTCGATGGACCAGATCGTCATCGACACCGGTCCGGACTCCTTTCCCCGCGGGACGAGGGCGACCGTCATCGGGCCGCGGGGCGGCCTCGCTCCGACCGTCCAGGAATGGGCCCGCTGGGCCGGAACCATCCCCCACACCATCGTCACGGGCATCGGGCCCCGTGTGAGAAGGGTCATCGCATGACATCGGTCCTGGTCATCGGCGGCGGGCAGAACGCCGAGCACGCCGTCTCCCTGCAGACGGCGGCGGCCATCGAAGCGGCACTGCGCCGTCGCGGGTTCGAGGTCACCGGACTCACCATCGGCCGCGACGGGCGATGGCGACGGGAGGACGACGAGCCTCTCGGCGTCACCGCCGCCGACTCGCTGAGCGCCGCGGTGCCGCTCCTCGCGCAGGCCGACGTGGTCTTCCCCGCGGTGCACGGTCCTCGGGGAGAGGACGGGACGCTGGCCGCGCTGTGCGCCCTCACCCGGAGACCGCTGGTCGGCTCGGGCGTGCGCGCCGGGGCGATCGGCATGGACAAGTGGGCGACCAAGCTCCTCGCCGACGCCGTCGGGATCCGCACCGCACCCGGCCGTCTCGTGCACGCGGACGATCTGGACCGCGTCGAGGTCGATACCGAGGTCGTCGTCAAGCCCGTCTCCAGCGGGTCCAGCTACGGCGTCACCCTGGTACGGGACCCCGCCCTTCTGAGCGACGCGCTGCGCGCCGCGGCGCGCTACGACGATCGCATCCTCATCGAGCAGGTGGTCTCCGGCCGCGAGATCGACGTCGCCGTCCTGCGCGAGGCGGACGGCAGCCGATGGGCTCCGCCGCCGTTGGAGATCCATGCCGAGGGGCTGTTCGACACGGAGACCAAGTACGACGGCACCGCTCGCTTCACCGTGCCGGCCGACCTGGAGACCGCGGAGCGGACCGCTCTGCGGCGGGCCGCTCTGAGAGTCTTCGACGCGCTCGGCTGTGCCGGCGTCGCGCGCATGGACTTCTTCCTCACGGACGAGGGACCCGTCCTCAACGAGGTCAACACCATGCCCGGGATGACGGCCATGTCGCAGGTCCCGCGCATGTTCGCGGCGGCCGGGGTGCCGTACGAGGAGCTGATCGCACGTCTGGTGAGGGCCGCGACGGTGCCGGCGGACGCCGCGGATCGGTGACTCCTATTCCTCGGGCCGGGCTTCGCGCGTCGCGTCGCTGCTCCGCCGGAGGGCCCGTCGAGAGGCGCGGAAGACGACGCGGGGCACCCTGGGAACGAGGTCTCCCGCCGGCGTGTTCGTCAGGGGGTGCTCGCGATGCTCCGACGCGGCCGGGTGAGCCCTGCGGCGAGAGCACCGCCGATCGCACCGAAGAGGTGCGCCTGCCATGACACGCCCTCCGGTGCCGCGAGGACGCCGGTCAGCATCGATCCGCCGTAGACCAGCATGGCTACGGCGGCGACGCCCGCGTAGAGGAGGCCGCGCGCGAGGCTCGGAGCGAAGAGGACCCGCAGCACGATGTAGCCGAAGTAGCCGAACACCAGCACCGACGCGCCCACCGTGAGCGTGCCGGGGGCGTTCACGATCCAGGTGCCCACCCCGCCGACGAGTGCGACGATGCCGGTCACGGCCCAGAACCTTCCCGCACCGTCGGCGGCGACGAGACACCCCAGCACGACGAACGGGATCGAGTTCGCGATCAGATGCGACCACCCGGCGTGCAGCACCGGTCCCGTCACCAGGCCCGGGAGGCTCGCGAGGTCCCAGGAGCGCAGGCCGAACCCGATGAAGCTGCCGGGAAGGAGGGCGTCGACGAGCTGGATCGCCCACATCACCGCCAGCAGCAGGAGCGGCGCCAGGAATCGCGTCAGCGAGCGCGCGGCCGGGGACGTCGACGAATCGTTCACCCTTTCATCCTCACAGGCCACAGGCGATCCGCGGACGAGCCGGGCCAGAGATCGTCCGGCCCGGGGTGCGCAGGAGGCCCGCGCACCCCGGAACCGCTACGAGCGCTTCAGAACCGAGTTCTCCGACTCCGCCTTGTCCCGCTTCGCAGCGCGCTTCTCTTTCAGCGTCTGCTTCGCGGGCTTCTTCGCGGCCTTCTGGCCGCGCTCTTTCCCTGCCATCTCAACTCCTTTCACACGAAAGCTGAGGTTCCGTACCGCACTGCCGACGACGGGGCAGCCGGATCAGATGCTGTTGTCCCGGTAGAGCGTCGCCACGCCCGCCAGATCGGATGCGAGCTGCCGGTGTCGCGCGACGAGTTCTTCCATGTCCTCGTCGTCGGTGCCCGTCGCGTGGGCGAGTGCTTCGAGAGCGTTCGCGATCCGACGGTCCTTTGCTGCGAGCGAATCCAGCCGTGCAGCGATAGCCACATGTGCCATGCCTGCACCATAGCCCAGTTCCGAACCAAAGGGAAAAACCTGATGAGTTGAGAAAAAATACCGCGACACCGGTCGCCGGCCACTCGGCTCGCTCAGGCCACCGCTACTCGCCGGGAGCGAGAGCCCGCCCCGCCCGCGATCATCGCCGGCATCTCGGCGAAGCCGTCCGCGTCGGCCGTCCCCCGGCCGAGGCGAGCCGCGTCAGTCGTCATCGGGACCGGAGACTGCAGCGTCGGGCTCCGCGTCGACGTCCTCGATGACGAACGACGGCTCCTCGCCCCACGGGTCGAAGAGTCCCGAGCTCACCCACAGTCCGTGATCGACCCCGGGGCCGATGAACTCCGCATCGCAGACGGCGAAGGTCATCGCGTAGAAGCCGGCGGTGAGAAACCGGATGCGACGGGTCGCCTCACCGTCGCGGTCGAGAGAGACCCGGGCGGACTGGCCGGCGTCGGTCGAGACGCAGGCGGTGCCCTCCTTCGGGCCGACGACGGTGAACACGAGACCCTCGGTGCTCGCCGGGACCAGGTCGATCAGCACGTCGTCGGGCACCCCGGCCAGCGTGAGACCGGCGACCGTGAAGTCCACCGGCGTGGATGAGGAGGCGATGCCGTCCTCGACGACCCACACCGAGGCGGTGTGGGTGCCCTCGGGCAGCGGAACCGCGCGCAGATCGAACTGCCAGTGCCCATCGGGCTCCGGATCCACGGCATAGACCGGCCCGCCGAGGTCCACGGCCACGGTCGACGCCACGGGGGCCGTACCGGACAGCAGGGGCGCGAAAGAGGAGGGGGACGGCATCGCGACGGCGACCTCCGGCGCCGTCGGTGCCCCGTCCTCGTCCGGGTCCGCGGGCGAGGGCACGGCACCCTCGGAGGGCGGCGGCGGCCCGGGGACCAGGGGCGGCAACGGCCCGGTCGGCTGCCAGAACACCAGGTCGTCCGGGTCTGTCGGGTCCGCCGGCGGAACGGTCGGCGCGGGCTCGGAGAGGATGGTCTCGGGCGGCGGCGACGGAGCGCTCCTCGGCGCGACCGGCGGCCTCTCAGGCTCTGGGGAGGAGATCACGACGGGGGCGGCCACCGCACCGGCCTCGGGCGGGATCGTCGCGGTGATCAGGCCGGCCGAGCCCAGGGTGACGGCCGCGACCGCTGCGACGACGGCCGCCGCGACGGTCGGAGCTCCCCAGATCGAGGCCGCCGCGGGAAGGGTGACGCCCAGCGCGGCGAAGCCCGCTGCCGACAGGGTCGTGCCCCGCGAGGACCGGTATGCGGACCTGAGCTCGGCCTCGACGTCCGAGCACGACGCACAGACCCGGAGGTGCGATGCCAGTCTCTCCTCCTCATCCGGGGGCAGGGTGTTCAGCACCGCCAGGGGCAGGAGCTCGGCGAGATGCTCGGGGTCCTCGCGCAACGTCGACGGCACCCGTTCGGTCAGCCACTGAAGGCGCAGGCCCGCCTTCGCCCGCCGGTGCAGCGCCGAGACGGCATTCGGTCTGAGCCGCATGTCCTTCGCGATCGCCGGGCGCGCGGCGTTCTCCACCTCGGTCAGCCAGAGGATCCGCTGCCAGCGCTGCGGAAGCGCGGTGAAGGAGCGCAGCAGGATCTCGGCCTCGTCGTCGTGCTCGACGAGAGAGAGCCCGTCCACGTCCGTCTCCTGGTCGATATCGGGCACCGCCGACACCATCCCCCTCGCGCGGAGGGTGCGCGCGGAGATGTTGCGGATGACCGTGAACAGGTACGCACGGAAGTACTGCTCCGGCCCGTTGCCCCGACGGATCTGGTCGTAGACCGCGATGAACGACTCGGAGACGATGTCCTCGGCATCCTGCGGCAGGATACGCCGGGCCACACGCAGGGCGGCCCCGACATGGCGGGACCACAACGCCTCGTAGGCCTTCTTGTCACCGCCGCGCAGCCGCCGGATGAGCTCCTGATCCGCCGCATCGTCGGACTCATCGGGTGACTGCTCGGCCATCGACATGGTGTTCCTCTCGCACTGTCGCTCGAAGGAGCCGCGTACTACAGAGCGACTCTCTCACTATGAGGGGACAAAACGACGCAGAAGTGACGGGAAGAAAACAAGAAAAGTTCTTCAGCGAACTCGCGTCACTTTTCCGGCTCTCCGCGTACTTTCCCGATGATCGCATATACGCCGACCCGTCGGAAAAGGAGAGGGACGCTGGACGAGGAGCCCGAGCTCGACCCGAGGGGCGTTCCGCACGCCCTGCCCCCACGACGCAGAGTGATATTCGGCGCCGCTTGGGATCTCGCGGTGATCGCGGCCGCCGTGGAGGACAGGGAGAAGACCGCGCATCCCGATCAGAAGCGCCGGCCGGCATCCTCCCCCAACGACCCCGAGGTCGACTCCCAGGCTCTTCCCTGAGCATCGCACCGCGAGAAGGAGAGCCGAACCCGGCGGAGTGCCCCCCCGGTCGACGGGATGCTCTGGTCACGCGGCTTCAGCGCACATGGTCGTGAGGACACCGCCAACGACAGCGGGGCCGACAGCACCCGCCCCGACGCCGCGCGACGGATAGTCGCAAGCAGGTAGCCCGGCACTGCGCGCATCAACCGCACAGGTACGGCTTGCCCTCCCGCACCAACTGGGTCCAGTGCGCCGCCGCCGGCTCTAGGGGAGTTTCGCGCACACCAGATGAGATTAATCGAACATATCTTCGATAGAGTGGAAGCGGGTTCGGCACGCATCTGGCGATTCACCCCAGCCCGGGACGGAGAGGACACCATGCCGAGCAAGGGGGCAAAGCTCAAAGAGATGCAGAGGCGGCACCGTGAGCGCAATTTCGAGAGGATGATGGCGTATCTCCGTTCTCACCCGTGCGTCGACTGTGGGATCGACGATCCGATCGTCCTCGATTTCGACCACCTGCCTCAGTTCGAGAAACGATTCGCGATCGCGCGCGCCATCAATGCTTCCACCCGGTCGTGGCAGAGCATCATCGCAGAGATCGAGAAATGCGAGGTCGTCTGCGCCAACTGCCACAGGCGGAGGACAGCCCGACGCGGTATGCACCGGAAGCATCTTCTCTCCACCGCGGAGAACGGTCGGGCTCAGTGAACGTGAACGGGCCGAGCCCTCTGTGATGACTCGACATCCATGACCGGCGCCCGACCATTGATCCCACTCACTCGATAAGCTGGGGGCCGACCCCCAGTAGCTCAGCGGAAGAGCATCGACCTTCTAAGTCGCCGGTCGCACGTTCGAATCGTGCCTGGGGGACGACGCGAACGTCCGCCGATTCGGTCGCACCGTCGGCTCAGTAGACTGGCGGAATGGCTTCTGCGTCCGAGAACGATCGTCTCGTCTGGATCGACTGCGAGATGACGGGACTCGATCTCGAGGTCGACGAACTCGTCGAGATCGCCGTCGTCGTCACCGACTTCGAGCTGCGCCCGCTCGACCCGGGACTGCAATTGGTGATCGCGCCCAGCGACCGGGCACTGGCGCAGATGGGCGACTTCGTCACCCAGATGCATCGGACCTCGGGACTTCTCGACGAGCTGGCCGACGGGCTCCCCCTCGCCGAGGTGGAGGAGCGCGCCCTCGACTACATCCGCCGCTTCGTGCCGCAGGAGCGCAAGGCGCCGCTGGCCGGCAACACCATCGGCACCGACCGCATGTTCCTGGCGAAGTACATGCCGCGGATCGACCAGTACCTCCACTATCGCAACGTCGATGTCTCCAGCGTGAAGGAGCTCTCCCGCCGGTGGTACCCGCGGGTGTTCTTCCGCGCCCCGGAGAAGAACGGCGGGCACCGCGCCCTCGCCGACATCCGCGAGTCGATCCGCGAGTTGCGCTATTACCGCAGCGCCGTCTTCGTCCCCGAGCCCGGACCCACCTCCGACGAGGCCCGCGCGTTCGCCGACCGGGCGGTGTCGGAGTTCGCCTCGGAGATGTAATAGACTTGTCGGGTTGCCTGCGCGCAGGCATACGGTGGGTATAGCTCAGTCGGTAGAGCGTCTGGTTGTGGTCCAGAAGGTCGCGGGTTCAAGCCCCGTTACTCACCC
>JBEBWQ010000063.1:0-10571 GCA_040392075.1 Microbacterium sp. | reverse complement strand
TGGGGAAGCTCAGCACGTCGGTGGGGCCGGGCTCGTCCATCCACTGCACGTGCAGAGCCTCCATGGCCCCCTCGTCCACCAGCTGGATGGCCACATCGGCGTCGGGGCTGACGTTCAGCTGCGCGAGGTTGTGCTGCGTGAGCCGCAGGAGCACCGTCTCGTCGATCTCCACGGCGGACTCGTTGTTGATCTCGATCATGCGCGTCCCCGTCCGGGCTTGCGATCCCATGGATTCTGCCGGTCCCGCGAACCGGGGCGTCCCGCGGCACGGCGATCGGCACGGTTGGCGAACTCGGCGGCCTGCTCCCGCTCGGACCGGGCGGCGGTGCGCTGCTCGTCGTACTCGGTGTAGGCGTCCACGATCCGGCCGACGAGGGAGTGGCGCACCACGTCGTCGCTGGTCAGGTAGGTGAAGTGGATGTCCTCGATGTCCTTCAGCACGCGGGTGACGAGCCGGAGGCCCGACGCGCCCTGCGGGAGGTCGATCTGGGTGATGTCGCCGGTGACCACCATCTTGGTGCCGAAGCCCAGCCGGGTCAGGAACATCTTCATCTGCTCGGGCGTGGTGTTCTGCGCCTCGTCCAGCACGACGAAGGAGTCGTTGAGCGTGCGTCCGCGCATGTAGGCCAGCGGCGCGACCTCGATCGTGCCGGCGGCGATGAGCCGGGGCACGATCTCGGGGTCCATCATCTCGTTCAGCGCGTCGTACAGCGGCCGCAGGTAGGGATCGATCTTGTCGGTGAGGGTGCCGGGGAGGAAGCCGAGCCTCTCCCCCGCCTCGATCGCGGGCCGGCTGAGGATGATCCGGCTGACCTCCTTGCGCTGCAGCGCCTGCACGGCCTTCGCCATGGCGAGATAGGTCTTGCCGGTGCCCGCGGGGCCGATGCCGAACACGATGGTGCTCTCGTCGATCGCGTCGACGTAGGCCTTCTGTCCGAGCGTCTTCGGGCGGATCACCTTGCCGCGGGTGGAGAGGATCGCCTCGCCCAGCAGTTCGCTGGGGCGCGGCCCGCCGTCCGGACGGCGGAGGATGCGGTCGGTGCTCTCGACATCGGAGGGCGCGAGATCGTGCCCGGCGCGGGTCATCGCCAGCAGCTCCTCCACGAGGGCCCTCGCCGCGGCCACCGCCGCCGCGCCGCCGGTGAGGGTGATCTCGTTGCCGCGCACCAGCACCCGCACCTCGGGGTGCTGCTTCTCCAGGACGCGGAGGAGCCGGTCCTGGGGGCCGAGCAGCTGCACCATGGCCACGCCGTCGGCGTAGAGGCGCTCCTCGGCGAGAGGCGAGTCGGCGCGGGATGAATCGTCAGAAGCCAACGAGCTTGCCCTCCTCGATGTCGCCGAGCACATGGGCATGCACGTGGAAGACGGTCTGGCCGGCGCTGGCGCCGTTGTTGAAGATCAGACGGTACTCGCCGTTCGCGTGGTCGGCCGCGACCCGCTGCGCGACGGCCACCATCTCGGCCATCAGGCCGGGGTCCCCCGCAGCGAGCTCGGTCACGTCGCGGTACCGCTCGGTCTTCGGGATGACCAGGGCGTGCAGCGGGGCCTGCGGGTTGATGTCGCGGATCGCGAAGACGCGGTCGGTCTCGGCGAGCCTCTCGCCGGGGATCTCCCCGTTCAGGATGCGGGTGAAGATCGAGGGTTCCGTCATGCCCTCAAGTCTACTCAGTGACCTCCGACACGATCCGGGCGCCCGGGGCCGGCGCTCGTCGCTCCGGAAGAGGGACGTCCATCCGGATGCCTGCCCCGGGGGATGTCCCTCAGGAGCGACGACGGCCCTCGGGGTCGATGCGACGACAGCCCGGACGGAGCGGAGCCAGGTGGCCTGGACCCGCGTCCTCACCAGCGGCCGAGAGCGGCGGACAGCAGGGCGACCGCCGCCGGGCCCGCCGTGGAGGTGCGCAGCACGGTGTCGCCGAGACGGACCCGCTCGGCACCGGCGGCGGACAGGCGCTCCAGCTCCTCCGGCGCGAAGCCGCCCTCGGGGCCGACCACGACCATCAGGTCGCGTCCGTCGTCCGTCACCTGCGAGAGGCGCTCCCCCGCCGTCGGATCCAGCAGCAGCAGCCGCGGCGGCGCGTCCGTTCCGGAGGCGGCCAGCAGCCCCTCGAGGCCGCGGGTCGTGACGACCTCGTCCACCGGCGGCACCCAGGCCCGGTGCGCCTGCTTGGCCGCCTCCCGGACGATGGCGGCCCAGCGCTCGCGTCCCGTCGCGGCCTTCGTGCCCTCCCAGCGGGAGACGCTGCGCGCCGCCTGCCAGGGCACGATCTCGTCGACGCCCAGCTCGCACGCGGCCTGCACCGCGAGCTCGTCGCGATCCCCCTTGGCCAGGGCCTGCACCAGGACGATGCGCGGGGCGGCCGGGGGCTCCTCGCGGCGCGCCGCGACGCGGACCACCACCCGCGACGGCACGACCTCCTCCGCCGTACCGGTGAGCCACACCCCGGCGCCGTCGCCGACGGTGACCGTCTCACCGACCCGCAGACGGCGCACGGAGGCGGCGTGCTTCGCCTCCGCGCCGGTGAGCTCGACGACACCTCCGGGAAGGACCTCCCGGGCCGTCTCGACGACGAAGTGCAGCGCCATGGCGGCCGTCAGTTCCCGCGGAACCGGTCGCGCAGGCGCGAGAACAGACCCTGCGAGAACTGGGCGAGCTGCGGTTCGGGGGCGCGGTGCTTCGCGGCGAACTCCTGGATCAGCGCGCGCTGCTTGCCGTCGAGCTTCGTCGGCGTCACCACCTGCACGCCCACCCGGAGGTCGCCGCGACGGTGCCCGCGGAGCGGGGTGACCCCGCGCTCCTTGATCGTGAGGACGTCGCCGGACTGCACCCCCGCACGGATCTCCAGCTCGACCGGCCCGTCGAGCCCCTCGATCGTCGTCTGCGCGCCGAGGATGGCGTCCGTCATCGCGACCTCGAGGGTCGCCAGCAGGTCGTCGCCGTCGCGACTGAAGACCGGGTGCGAGGCGACCGCGATCTCCACGTACAGGTCGCCGTGCGGTCCCCCGGCACGTCCGACCTCGCCGGAGCCCGGCAGCTGCAGGCGCAGCCCCGTCTCGACGCCCGAGGGGATGTCGAGCGACACCGTGCGGCGCGAACGCACCCGGCCCTCGCCCGCGCAGGTCGCGCAGGGGAACGGGATGGTGGTGCCGTACCCGCGGCAGCTGCCGCACGGGGCCATGGTGACGACGTTGCCGAGGAGGCTGCGCACCTGCTGCTGGACGTGCCCGCTCCCGCGGCAGATGTCGCAGGTCACCGGCTGCGTGCCCTCCTGGCAGCACGAGCCCTGGCAGGTCTCGCACAGCACCGCCGTGTCGATCTCGATGTCGCGGTGCGCGCCGAAGACCACGTCGCCGAGGTCCAGGGTGACCCGGACGAGGGCGTCCTGCCCCTTCTCCCGGCGGGAGCGCGGCCGTGCCGAGCGACCGCCGCCGGATGCGCCGAAGAAGGTCTCGAAGATGTCGCCGAACCCGCCGAAGCCTCCGAAACCGCCCTGGTCGCCGCCCATGTCGTAGCGCTGACGCGCATCGGTGTCGCTCAGCACGTCGTACGCGTGGGTGACGTCCTTGAACCGCTCGGCCGCGTCCTCGCTCGGGTTCACGTCCGGGTGCAGCTCCCGGGCCAGTCGCCGGTAGGCCTTCTTGATCTCCTCGGCGGAGGCGTCGCGCGCCACGCCGAGGACCTCATAGTGATCCGCCACATTCACCTTCCTGTGCTCCGGCAGCCCGCCGGTGTCGTCATCGCAGTCGTCCCCGCCCGGCACCGGCCGGGCGGACCGCCGTCATCGGCGCGTCTCGTCCTCGTCCAGCAGGCGGGAGAGGTACCGGGCGACAGCCCGCGCGGCCGCGAGCGTGCTCGGGTAGTCCATGCGCGTCGGCCCCATCACGCCCACCCGCGCGGTGCCCCCCGGCGTGGCGTAGGTGCTCGCCACGATGGAGGCCTCGGTCAGTCCGAACGGCTCGTTCTCCGAGCCGATGCTCGTGGCCAGGCCCTGCTCGTCGGTGACCATCTCGCTCATCAGCCTCAGCAGGGTGACCTGCTCCTCGATCGCCTCGAGCAGGGGATGGATGCTCCCTCGGAAGTCCTGCTCCCGCCGGGCGAGCGTCGCCGCGCCTGCCATCACCAGGCGCTCCTGCCGGAACTCCTCCAGCTCCTCGCCCACCACCTGCGCGAGCGTGCGCAGCGCCGGCTCGACGGCCGGCGCCTCCAGGAGGATTCGCACCCGCTCGGAGGCGTCCGCGACCGAGCGCCCGGTGAGGAGGGTGGCGAAACGGGCGCGCAGCACGGCGAGATCCGCCTCCTCCAGATCGACCGGAAGGGGGGCGATGCGCTGCGACACGCCGCCCGCGTCCGTGACCAGCACCACCAGGAGCCGGTTCGGCGCCAGCGCGACCAGCTCGATGTGCGTGAGGTGGGCACGGGCGAAGGACGGGTACTGCGCGAGCGCCACCTGACCGGTGAGACGGGTGAGCACGCGCACCGTGCGCGCCATCAGGTCGTCGAGATCGGTGGGCTCGGAGAGGAAGGTCTCGATGGCCGAGCGCTGCGCGGAGCCGAGCGGCCGCAACTGGGCGAGGTGGTCGACGAAGACCCGGTAGCCCTTGTCGGTGGGCACCCGCCCGGACGAGGTGTGCGGGGCGACGATGAGCTCCTCGTCCTCGAGCAGCGCCATGTCGTTGCGGATCGTGGCGGCCGACACCCCGAAGGTGTAGCGGTCGACGATCGACTTGCTGCCGACGGGCTCGCGCGTGGCGACGTAGTCCTGCACGATGGCGCGAAGGACCTGAAGACCTCGTTCGGAGACCATCTGCCCTCCTCCTGGCACTCGGGTAGCTGGAGTGCCAATTCTATCCCGTCGGCGTCCCGATCAGCTCAGCACCCGCCCGGCTCCGGCCCGCCGCGACCCTCCCGTCGCAAAAACTGTCGGTATGCGCGCTCGATAACGACACTTTTCGCGACGGGAACCGAGGGGACCGGACAGACGCGGGCCGAGAAGCGGCGGTGCAGAGCAGAGCGCAGAGAGAAGCAGAGCGCAGAGCAGCGCCGGCCGACGCGGGGATCAGGTGAGGGCGCGCACCACGGCGTCGGCGAGCAGGCGGCCGCGGAGCGTGAGCACCAGGCGGCCCCGGAGCGCCGCCGGCGCATCCACCAGGCCGTCGGCGATGAGCCCGGCGACCCCCGTGCGGTCCGGCAGCTCGGCGAGATCCAGTCCCTCGGCCAGGCGGCTGCGCAGCAGCACCCGCTCGAGCAGACGCGCCTCGGCGTCCGGCCGCTCCCGCCCCGCCGCAGGGGACTCCCCCGCGGCCAGGCGCTGCGCGTAAGCCGCGGGATGCTTGACGTTCCACCAGCGCAGCCCGCCCACGTGGCTGTGCGCACCGGGGCCGAACCCCCACCAGTCGTCGCCGCGCCAGTAGGCGAGGTTGTGGCGGGATTCCTGCGCAGCGCTCCGCGCCCAGTTGCTCACCTCGTACCAGGCGAAGCCGGCGGCGGCGAGCCGGGCGTCCGCCCGCTCGTACATCTCGGCCTGCAGGTCGTCGTCGGGCGCGGGGACCTCGCCCCGGCGGATCTGCCGGGCGAGCTTCGTCCCGTCCTCCACGATCAGGGCGTAGGCGGAGACGTGGTCGGGCTCGAGGGCGAGCGCCTCGTCCAGCGATCGCTCCCAGTCCGCGGCGCTCTCCCCCGGCGCCCCGTAGATGAGATCGACGCTGACGGCCAGGCCCTCGGCGCGGGCGGCCTCGACGGCGAGGCGCACGTTCTCCGGCCGGTGGGTGCGGTCGAGGGCTTCCAGGACGTGCGGCACCGCCGACTGCATGCCCACGGACAGGCGGGTGACCCCGGCCGAGGCCAGCCGGCGGGCGACCTCCGGGGTCACCGTGTCGGGGTTCGCCTCGACCGTGACCTCGGCGCCCGGCGCGATCCCGAACGCCTCGTCGATGCCGCTCAGCATGCGCGCGAGGTCGTCCGCGGGCAGCAGCGTCGGCGTGCCTCCGCCGAAGAACACCGTGGCCGCCGGACGCAGCCCCCCGGCCTCCTCGAGCACACGGCCGGCGAGCGAGACCTCCTCGAGCAGGGTGCGGGCGTACTCGTCCTGGCGGGCGCCGCGGAGCTCGCCGGCGGTGTAGGTGTTGAAGTCGCAGTATCCGCAGCGCACCCGGCAGAAGGGCACGTGGAGATAGACCGAGAACGGCGTCCCGGGGTCGGCCCGCACGCCGGCGGGCAGGCGCCCGTCCGCCGGGGCGGGATCGCCGATCGGCAGGGGGCCGGCCATCACCCGTCCGTCCGCTCGTCCGCCCGCGTCATGGCAGACTCGTCCACCGGCGCGTCGCCGACCGCCCTGGCATCGACGGCGCCGTCCGCCTCGCCGCCCTCGTCACAGCGGCGTCGCGTACAGCGGGGAGATGCCGCGCAGATAGCGGGTGAACAGCTCCCGGCGCCGGCGGCGCACGAGGAAGCGCAGCATCCGGTAGAGCGGGGTCCGCGGCGCGTCGAAGGCGCGCACGGTGAACCACACCTCGTCGCTGGACTCGATCCAGTCGATGTCGAAGGCCTCCTCACCGCTCACCACGGAGTCCCCGACGGTGCCCAGCACGAAGCCGATGCGCCGCTTCTCCTCGGTCACCGAGATCACCCGCAGCTCCGCATCCGCCCGGTAGCGGCCGACACGGCCGTGCACGCGGAGCGTGGTCCCCGGCGCGACGTAGGGGACGCCGTCGGCGTCGAAGCGCTGCTCGGCCTGCCGCCGGCTGGGGGCGATCGCGTTGCCCTCGTCGTCGAAGCTGACCCCGGTGTAGCCGGTCCCCGATGCGGGCCGCACGTCGCTGAGGGTGAGGCCCGCGGCCCTCTGCGCGGTCCAGCTCAGCAGCGCCTCGCCCGCCGTGCGGAAGCGCTCCTCGCCGCTGCCCAGCTTCCAGCGCTCCTCCGCGGGGATGCTCCGCTCCGGCGGATACTGCAGGAGATCGGGCGCATGACTGGCTCCGACCGCCGCATAGTCCACCGTCTCATCTCGGAAGGTCCCGCGCCGCATGCCACCAGCCTAATCGACGCCCCGGGCGACCTCTGCGACGGCCTGGACGTATCGGCGGAGCGCACGGCGCTGCAGCATCCGGAGCGCCGGGGAGAGCAGCCGCCACCGCGGAGTGGCCGGCCGCGATATCGAGCGCGCGGTGAACGTCCCGTCCTCCAGCACGAAGGACTCCTCGCCGAGGAGCGGATGACCCGGTCGCGTCTCGTAGCCGAACCCCTGCTCATCCGCCCAGACCACCCGAACCGGCTCGGTGAAGCGCACGCCCAGCACCCGGACCGCCAGGATCTCCTCCGCACCGGCGCGCGGCGGGGACGGGGGCACCTCGAATCCGGCTGCGGCCTTGAGCCGCCAGTCGCGCACGAGGCCGGCGACGGCCTCTCGCGCCGCGGACGGCACCGGGGTGCTCCGCTCCGCGAGACGCATGCCCGGCGGCGGCGCCGGCAGCGGGTGCCGGGTGAGCCCACGCGGGTAGCCTGCCTGCGGCATGGTCCCCCGCGCTACTTCTTGCCCTCGACGTCGCCGGACAGCGCGGCGATGAACGCCTCCTGGGGGACCTCCACGCGACCGACCATCTTCATGCGCTTCTTGCCCTCCTTCTGCTTCTCCAGCAGCTTGCGCTTCCGGCTGATGTCGCCGCCGTAGCACTTGGCGAGCACGTCCTTGCGGATCGCGCGGATGTTCTCCCGGGCGATGATGCGCGCCCCGATCGCCGCCTGGATCGGCACCTCGAACTGCTGCCGCGGGATGAGCTTGCGCAGCCGCTCGGCCATCATGGTGCCGTAGGCGTAGGCCTTGTCGCGGTGCACGATCGAGCTGAACGCGTCGACCTTCTCGCCCTGGAGGAGGATGTCGACCTTGACGAGGTCGGCCTCCTGCTGCCCGGACGGTTCGTAGTCGAGCGACGCGTAGCCCTGCGTCTTGGACTTGAGCTGATCGAAGAAGTCGAAGACGATCTCGCCGAGGGGGATGTTGTAGCGCAGCTCCACCCGCTCCTCGGAGAAGTACTCCATGCCCAGCAGCGCACCGCGGCGCGACTGGCACAGCTCCATCACGGTGCCCACGTAGTCCTTGGGCAGCAGGATGGCGGCCTTGACCATGGGCTCGGAGACCGATGCCACCCTGCCGTCGGGGTACTCGCTGGGGTTGGTGACGGTCACCGTCTCGCCGGTGTCGGTCATCACGCGGTAGATCACGCTGGGCGCGGTGGTGATGAGATCCAGCCCGAACTCGCGGGAGAGGCGCTCGGTGATGATCTCCAGGTGCAGCAGCCCCAGGAACCCGCAGCGGAAGCCGAATCCGAGGGCGACCGAGGTCTCCGGCTCGTACTGCAGCGCGGCGTCGGAGAGCTTCAGCTTGTCCAGCGCCTCGCGCAGCTCCGCGTAGTCGCTGCCGTCGATCGGGTAGATGCCGCTGAACACCATGGGCTTCGGATCGGTGTAGCCGGGCAGGGCCTCGGCGGCGGGGCGGCGGAGGTTCGTGATGGTGTCGCCGACCTTCGACTGGCGCACGTCCTTCACGCCGGTGATGAGATAGCCCACCTCGCCGACGCTCAGTCCCTTCGAGGGGATCGGCTCGGGACTGGAGACGCCGATCTCCAGCAGCTCGTGGGTGGCCCTGGTCGACATCATCTGGATGCGCTCGCGCGGCTCCAGCCGGCCGTCGACCATGCGCACGTAGGTGACGACGCCGCGATAGGCGTCGTAGACGGAGTCGAAGATCATCGTCCGCGCCGGCGCGTCGACATCGCCCACGGGGGCCGCGATCTCCTGCACGATGCGGTCGAGCAGCTCCTCGACGCCCTGACCGGTCTTGCCGCTCACCCGCAGCACGTCGTCGGGGCTCCCGCCGATGAGGTTCGCGAGCTCCGCGGCGAAGCGCTCGGGGTCGGCGGCGGGCAGGTCGATCTTGTTCAGCACCGGGATGATCGTGAGGTCGTTCTCCAGCGCCAGGTACAGGTTGGCGAGCGTCTGCGCCTCGATGCCCTGGGCGGCGTCCACCAGCAGGACCGCACCCTCGCAGGCGGCGAGCGAGCGGGAGACCTCGTAGGTGAAGTCGACGTGGCCCGGCGTGTCGATCATGTTCAGGACGTACGTCTCGTCACCGGCCTGCCACGGCATGCGCACGGCCTGGCTCTTGATGGTGATGCCGCGCTCGCGCTCGATGTCCATGCGGTCGAGGTACTGGGCCCGCATGTCGCGATCGGAGACGACGCCGGTGATCTGCAGCATGCGGTCGGCCAGGGTGGACTTCCCGTGGTCGATGTGGGCGATGATGCAGAAGTTCCGGATCTGCGCGGCGGGCGTCGCTGCGGGCTCCAGGGGGGTGACGGCGCGTGGGGACATGGTGCCTCCATCCTAGGCGGAGCACGGTGGGAAGCCTGTGCCCGCTCTTCGCCCACGCGGCTGGTCTGCACACCTTCGGAACCGCATCGACGACATCCCGCGATCTCACCGGGGACGACGACATCTCGCACGAGCGCTCCGCCGTTGTGCACGGCGTGGTCGGCGAATGCCCCGCGCGGCATTCGCCCAGGTGTCCCTCCCTACGCTGTGGGCATGGGTCTGCAGGTCGTCTTCGTGCACGGTATCCGCACCTCCGCGACGATGTGGCGGGCGCACCAGGAGCACCTGCGCGAGCGCGGGATCGACTCGGTCGCCGTGGACCTCCCTGGGCACGGCACCCGGCGGGAGGAGGTCTTCACCCTCGCCGAGGCCGCCACGACCGTCGATCGCGCCGTGCGAGCGGCCGCCGACCGGGGCCCGGTGCTGCTGGTCGGGCACTCGATGGGCGGACTGCTGTGCCTGGGGTACGCCGGCGGCGATCCCGCGCTGGGCCTCGGGGACGCTCTCCCCCCGATCGTCGGCCTCGTCGCCGTCTCGTGCACCTCGCTCCCCCGCGGGATCGCCCTCTCCGGCTATCGGCTCGCGATCCGCGCCGCGACCGCCCTCCCCCGCAACGGCGAATGGTTCACCGAGCCCGTGCTGGAGCGCACCCTCCCGCCCGAGACCCGCGCCGACTTCGGCGCCGGCGGATGGGCGTACGCCGCGCAGGACGCCGCCCTGGGGGCGATGTCGGGCATGGATCTGATGACGGCCGTGCCGCGGATCTCCGTGCCGCTGTGGTTCGTCAACGGTCAGTACGACCAGCTGCGGCTGCACGAGCGGCTCTTCCGCGAGCTCGCCCCGGACGCCGAGCTGATCGTGGTGCCACGCGCCACCCACCTGGTCACCGCGATGTTCCCCCGCGTCTTCAACGCCGTGCTCGACCTCGCCGTGGCGACGATCGAATACGGCGACACACCGCCGGGTCCGACGCCCGCGGCCGTGGAGGACGCGGGGAACTGATAGACTCGGTCCTTGGCTTGCGTGTGGGTTCGCCCTCACGACCGTCGTGCGACATCCCTCTCCTGTCGTCGGCATTCCGATCAGTCCAACGAACGAAAGCGTCCAGCGTGGCAAACATCAAGTCGCAGATCAAGCGCAACAAGACCAACGAGAAGGCGCACGAGCGCAACAAGGCGGTCAAGAGCGAGCTGAAGACCGTCATCCG
>JBEBWQ010000062.1:0-10579 GCA_040392075.1 Microbacterium sp. | reverse complement strand
CGCCAGCGTCACCCCGGAGGGGGTTCCGACGATGATCGACTGGCCGCCGGAGTAGATGCCGTACGACCACGGTTCGAGGGCGCGTCCGATGAAGGGGTCGTAGATCGTGGCGATCGGGATGAGCCGCTCCCCCCACCGCGACCAGGTGGTCCCGAGCTCGCTGAGGAGGCCGACCAGGTTGACCTCCGCGATGCCGAGCTCGATGTGCTGGCCGCTGGTGGCCTCGGACCACTTCAGCACCCGCTCGGAGTCGTCGGCGAACCAGTCCCGCCGGTCCTTGACCGACCAGACGCCGGTCCTGTTGATCCATCCGCCGAGGTTGGTGGACGAGGCGACGTCCGGGCTGCAGGTGACCATGCGCGCGGCGGTCTCCGGCACCTCGCGGCTGAGGTCCACGAGGAACCGGCCGAAGGCGGCCTGCGTGGAGATCGGCGCACGGTGGGCACGGGAGAGGGAGGCGGGCACCTCGCTCCCCTGCGCGGGAACGATCGGCGCGCGGGTGAGCTCGTGCCCGCGCTCGTGGCACAGCGCCTCGGCGGCTGAGCCGGGGGCGAACCCGCGCCACGGGTCGTCGAGGTCGGCGCCGACCCGCTCGGCCAGGGCCACGATCTGCGTCTCGGTGAGCAGCGCGGAGTGGTTGTTCGGGTGGCCCTCGGTGGGCAGGCCCCGGCCCTTGACCGTGTAGGCGAAGATCACCGTCGGGCGCGTGTCGTCGACCTCGCGGTAGGTGTCCAGCAGGAGGCCGCTGTCATGCCCGCCGAGGTCGCGCAGCGCCTCGGCCAGTGCGGTCTCCGGGATCGAGGAGAGCAGGGCGCGGAGGCTCTCGGAGCCCGCGTCCCCGACCACGCGCTCCACGATCTGGGCCGTGTCGGCACGGAGGATGCGCTGATACTCCTCGTTCGGCATCCGCTCGAGCCGGGTGCGCAGCTCCGCCCCGCCGGGCCGTTCGAAGAGCGCGCTGATCGCGCGGCCCCAGGCGACGGTGATGACCTGCCAGCCGGCCGCCTCGAACATCCCCTGCAGACGACCGATCTGCACGTCGGGGACGACACGGTCGAGGGATTGGCGGTTCAGGTCCACGATCCACAGCAGCTCGCCGAGCTCCGCCACGGCGGGATCGGCGACGGCTTCCCAGATGGCACCCTCGTCCAGCTCGGCATCGCCCAGCAGGCTCACGAACCGGCCGGCACGGGGAGTGTCCGCGAAGTGGCTGGCGAGGTACCGATGGGACAGGGCCGCCCAGAGCGCGGCCGTGGCCCCGATGCCGACGGAGCCGGTGGAGAAGTCCACCGTGTCCGGGTCCTTCAGCCGGCTGGGATAGGACTGCAGCCCGCCCTCCGCCCGCAGCGTGGGGAGGTAGGCCGGGTCCAGGTCGCCGAGCAGATAGTTGATGGCGTGCAGCACGGGTGAGGCGTGCGGCTTGACCGAGACCCGATCGTAGCGATCCAGCTCGGAGAACCAGAGCGACACCATGATGTCGACCATCGACGCGCTCGAGGCCTGATGACCGCCCACCTTCACGCCGCTGTCGTTCGGCCGCTGGCGGTTCGCCGCATCCACGATGGCCGTCGCCAGCCAGCGCACCTTCTCCGCGACCTCGCGGAGGACGGCCTCGTCCTGCTCCGTACGACCGGGGATCACGGCGTGGTTCGTCAGCATGGGGAAGCCTCCGTTCGGGACGGGAAAGCCGTCGCTTCGGAGCCAGCCTTCGCCTCCTCGTCCCTCGCCGGCAACTTCGGGAAGGAGAATCATTCACACCTGATGATTCCGACCACGGCATCCGCTCATTGGTGCAGAATATGTGCGTGATCACGCACGAAACCGCAGAGTCCGGCAAGCCCGTCCAGATCGACGAGATCGACCGGAGGCTCCTCGAGCTACTCCGGCGGAACGCGCGTCTGCCGCTGAGCGAGCTGGCCCGCCGCGTCAACCTCTCCCACGCCCCGGTCAGCCGTCGCATCGAGCGTCTGGAGCGGGCGGGCGTCATCAAGGGGTACGTGACCGTCATCGACGACCAGGCCGCGGGCGACCTCTACGCCTTCACGGAGATCCGGCTCACCGGCGACACCGAGACGGGCGTCCTCGAGGCGGCCCTGCGGGAGATGGACGAGGTCCAGAACTTCTTCACGGTCGCCGGGGACCCGGACGTGCTCGTGCGCCTGCGCGTGCGCAACGTCGACCACCTCCAGCGGGTGGTCAACACCATCCGCCGCACCGGGAAGGCCACCGGCACCAAGACCATGATCGTCATGTACGACTGGACCCGCGGGGAGTCCCTCGACGCGGAGTGACGCCGCGGCCCGACGTCAGCGGAGTCCCCGACCGCTGCATCCGGCCGCGGTGATCCGTGCAGTGACGAGCATCACCGCCACCGGATGCGGAAGAGGGGACGATGAGTGACGCACGCGACGAGACCCCGCACCACGGCATCGGCGGGTTCTCACGGACGGGACCTTCGTGCGGGAAGCACGCGTGCCGACCTGCGCCTATCGACCCGTGAGGGTGAGCAGGCCCAGTCCGCTCAGCTGTTCCCGGGCGCCGCGGAGGAGATATCCGATGTCGCTGTTGACCGAGACGAAATCCGCTCCCGCCGCCCGGGCGATGTCGATGAGATGCCGTTCGCCGGTGATGATGCCGGCGCTTCGCCCGGCCGCGCGGGCGGAGCCGATCACCCGGCGGATCGCCTCGAGGAGCCGCTCGTCGCCGGTCCGTCCGGGGACGCCGAGGTCGCCGAGGAGGTCGTTCGGCCCGACGATGACCCCCGTCAGGCCGTCCACCGCGAGGATCGAGTCGAGATTCTCCAGCGCACGCCGCGTCTCGATCTGGGCGTACAGCGCCACCCTCTCATTCGCCCCGTTCAGGTAGGCGGAGAGGTCCGGGACGACATAGCCGGAGTGCGCGCGCGTCACGGAGATGCCCCTCCGTCCGAGCGGCGGATACATGGCCAGGCGCACCAGCCGCTCCGCGGCCGCGGCGTCATCGATCATCGGAGCCACGATCGCCGCCACCCCCGCATCCAGGTATCGCCCGATGTAGTCGCGCTCGACGGCCGGTGTCCGCACCCACAGCCGCGCGCGCGAGCCCGCGGCCACCGAGGCCATCGCGGCCACGGTCTCCATATCGAATGTGCCATGCTCGCAATCCAGGATCGCGAAGTCGAGGCCCAGCGCGTCGAAGATGCGCGGCATCGACGGGCTCCCGAACTCCGAGATCATCGCGCCGACCCGGATCTGCCCATGTTCGCCATCCACCGTCATGGGATCATCCCTTCCTCCCGACGCCACCTGCGTCGTCCATCAGCATCACGACTCCGCGCACCGCGAGGTCGCCCTCCGGCGCCTCGATCGCCGTCAATCCGAGCTCGCCGGCGAAGGACTCCCGGAACCAGGGGATGTGCCGGGCAGCCCCGCCGTTGAGACGCGCCGCGACAGGGCGGGCGCCCCCGCGGAAGAGCACCGAGAGCGCGTCGTCGTAGGCGCGCACGTACCCGTCGAGGAAGGACCGCGCCGTCCGTGCCAGCAGTCCCCCGGATGCCGGTGCCGCTCCGACGGCCGTCCAGAACTCCTGCTCCCCGATGCGGATCCCGGCCAGGTCCGCGAAGGAGCGGTAGGCGTCGAAGAGGCTCCGCAGCTGCCGTCCGCCGGGAAGGCGAGAGACGGTGCGCAGAAGGGAGCCGTCGACGTACGGACGGACCTCCACGCCCTCGTCGAGATCGAACCGGTCCGTGACGGTGGCCGCGATCCCGGCGGTCCCCACCGAGAGGGCCACCTCGCCCGCACGCAGCCCGCTGCCCCGGAGGGAGGCCTGGTGATCGCCGATGTCGGGATGCACGGGCACGCTCCCGCCCCAGGTCCCCACCGGCACGAAGTCCTCGACGATGCCGGGGAAGGAGAGGTCGTCGAGCCCGAGAGCCGCCAGCAGCGGACGGTTCCATCCGCCGGCGCGAAGGTCGACCGCTCCGATCGAGGCCGCGCTGGTCACATGGGTCAGGTGGCTCCCGGTCAGCCGTGCCAGAAGGAAGCTTCCGAGCGTGTGGACGCGGGAGGCCGCCGGGACGGCGTTCTCCGTCCGCCAGCGCGCGAGGTTCCAGACCCCGAGTCCGGCCCGGGGGCGGACGCCGCCAGCCTCGATGATCGCGGGGGCCACGCGCTGAGCGACGTCATCGATGAAACGGGAACCGCGCGGGGTGACCTCGAGCGCACGCTCGTCCTGCCAGGACAGGAACGGCGAGAGCGGGCGGTCCTGCGCATCGGTCACCAGAACGCCCTGCATCTGCGTGCTGAACCCGATTCCGGCCAACGCCCCGCAGACCCCGGTCGCCCGGTCGACGAGGCGTTCGACGATGTCGAGGAACGCCTCCGCCGGCGTCTCATGACGACTCCCCGATGCAGACGCCGGTGGCGCTGCGATCGTCTGCAGTTCACGGATGTCGTCCGGTCCGGTCGCCAGGGCGGCCTTGACCGCCGAACTGCCGACATCGATGATGAGCGCCGGGGGTTCGCCTCCAGTACGGGCAGGCACTACAGGACCTTGTTGAGGAAGTCCCGCGTCCGCGAATGCTCCGGCGACCCGAAGACCTGCTGCGGAGGACCCATCTCGACGATCTGGCCCTGATCCATGAACGCGACGCGATCCGAGACCTCGCGCGCGAAGCCCATCTCGTGCGTCACGACCATCATCGTCATTCCTTCCTGCGCCAGGCCCCGCATGATGTCGAGGACCTCCCCGACGATCTCGGGATCCAGCGCCGAGGTCGGCTCGTCGAACAGCATGACCTTCGGGTCCATCGCCAGGGCCCGGGCGATGGCGACACGCTGCTGCTGACCTCCCGAGAGCTTCCCGGGGTAGGCGTCCTTCTTCTCCGACAGCCCGACCTTGCCGAGCAGATCGATCGCGCGCGCCTCGGCATCGCGGCGCGACTGACCGCGCACGGTCATCGGCGCGAGCACGATGTTCTCCAGCACGGAGAGGTGCGGGAAGAGGTTGAACTGCTGGAAGACCATGCCGACCTCACGCCGGATGATGGCGAGGTTCGTCTTCGACGCTCCGATGCTCACCCCGTCGACGATGATCGTGCCGGAGCTGATCGTCTCCAGTCCGTTCACGCACCGCAGGAGCGTGCTCTTGCCCGATCCGCTCGGGCCGATGACGCAGATGGTCTCGTGCGCGGCCACCTCGAGGTCCACGCCCTGCAGCACCTCCAGGCTGCCGAACCGCTTGTGAAGATTGTCGATCGTGATCATGGGGCGTCCTACCCTTCCTGAGCGACGGTCTCGGCGGCGACCGCCCGACCTCGCTTGCGTACGTCCGGGCTCAGTCGCCGCTCCATGGCCCGGCCCGCCAACGAGATCGCGTAGCTGATCACGAAGTAGATGACGGCGGCGAGCAGGAAGGCGGTGAGCGGGTCGGTGGTGATGTTGCTGAGGATCTTGGCCGCGCGCGTGAGCTCGACGAATCCGATGATCCCGATCAGCGACGAGTCCTTGACGAGGTTGATGAGAAACCCGGTTCCCGACGGGATCGCGACGCGCAGCGCCTGCGGCAGGATCACCCGGAACATGCGCGTCCGGTAGCTCAGGCCCAGGGCGAGCGCGGCTTCGGACTGACCGCCGGGAATGGCCCGGATCGAGCCGCGGAAGATCTCTCCCGTGTACGCGGCACCGACGAGGGTCAGCGAGACGACACCGGTCAGGAACGGGTCGAGGTCCACCGCGAACAGCAGCGGCACCCCGAAGTAGACGAAGAAGATGAGCAGCAGCACGGGGATCCCCCGCACCACCGTCACATAGACGTTCGCCGGCCAGACGAGGAAGGGGTTCCGCGCCGTCTGCGCGAGGCCCAGCAGGAACCCGATGAGGACGCTCCCGATGCCGGCGGTGCCGCACAGGAGGATCGTCCACAGCGCGCCGTGGAGAAGGCCCAGGATCTGCTCGAGCATCAGACAGTCACCGCCCAGCGGAACAGGACTCGTTCTGCGAGTCGGAACAGAAGGCTGAGGACGAACCCCGAGGCGAAGTAGAGGAGCGCGCCGATGGAGAGCACCTCGATCGTGCGATACGTCTGCGAGTTGATCTCCAGGACCGCATGCATCAGTTCCGGAAGGCCGATGATCGACGCGATGGACGACGTGAGGAAGAGATGGACGAACTGGTTCGCCAGCGAGGGGAAGACGGCCCGCATCGCCGGGGTGAACTCCACTCGGCTGAAGATCCTCCAGGGATCCAGGCCCAGCGCGGCACCGGCCTCCACGAGGCCCCGGGGCACGGACTGGAATCCGCCGCGGACGATCTCCGCGCAATAGGCCGCGTTGTTCAGCGACAGCGCGATGAGGCTCGACATGAACACGTCGAGGTTGATGCCGAAGACGGGAAGCCCGAAGTAGATGAGGTAGATCTGGACGAGCAGCGGGGTGTTCCGGAAGGCCCCGATGTAGATGTTGCAGATGGTCCGCAGCACGCGGTACCGGGATGCCTTGCCGGCGTACACCGCGATCGCCAGCACGCCGCCGATCACGAAGGACGCGGCCGTGATCCCCAGGCTCACCCCCAGGCCGAAAAGCATCTCCTGCAGGTAGGGCAGGATGTCACCGTAGTAAAGGTTCACGTCATCTTCCATCCGACCGGGCCCCACCTCGGGTGGGACCCGGTCCGTCGGGTCAGCGCAGGAACTCTGCCATATCGGCCTTCAGCCATTCCTGGCTGGCCGCATCGTTCCGGCCCGACACGTTCCAGGTCCTGATGAACGTGTCGAGGTAGTTCAGCCAGACCTGGTCGTTGGGCGCGGCACCGATCGCCATCAGTGACGGGCGGATGATGTCCTCGTCGAGGATGCGGAACGCCGGCTCGGCGGCGACGAGCTGGTTCGCGACCACCGTGCTCTCGATGAGAGCCTCGACCTTTCCGGTCCGCAGCGCCTGGAGCGAGTCCGCGTAGGACTCGAACTTGGTGGCCTGCGCGTCGGGGAAGACCTCGCCCAGGATGGTCTCGCCCGAGCTGCCCCGGCTGGTGGCGACGGTGCGGCCCGCGACATCGGCGTAGGTCTGGATGTCGCTGTCCACCGGGACGACGATGACCGTGCCCGTGGCGGCATAGGGGATCGAGAAGCCGACGGACTGAGCCCGCTCGGGGGTGACCGTGAAGGACGCGATCACGACGTCCACCTTGTCCGTCTGGATGAGCGGGATGCGGGTCTCGTTCGTCGCATTGACCCACTCGACCTCGGCGCCCAGCGACTCGGCCAGCGCCTCGGCCATGGTGATGTCGTAGCCTTCGCGCGAGCCGTTCGAGGTGAGCACGCCCCACGGTGCGACCTCGGTCTGCACGCCGACCCGCAGCACCTTCCGGTCGAGGACCTGGTTCAGATGGCTCTCACCGGCCGGAGCGGCGCCTGCGGAGGACGGAGACGAGGTGCATCCCGCCACGAGGAGCGCGACGGCGGCGATGGCCGGAGCGATCAGCCACTTCGATGATCTCTTCATTGGTTCTTCTCTCTTGTCGGGGACTTGCTGAGGAGTTACTGATACGGGCTGAAGCGTTCCGCGAGCTCCCGGGTCTCCGCGGTCCGTTTGCTCGGATCGAGGCCGCGCCATCCCTCGCCGTCGGGGAAGGTCCAGGTCGTCCGCGAGGACTCCACCATCTCGGCGCCGCTGCCCGGCTGCGCGGGTGCCAGGTACCGTCCCCCGCGGACCACGGCCGGAGCGACGAAGTGCTCATGGAGGTGGTCGACGAACTCGATGAAACGGCCCTCCTGGGACCTGCTGACGACGGCGTAGTCGAAGAAGGACAGGTGCTGCACGATCTCGCACAGCCCGACCCCGCCCGCATGCGGACACACCGGAACCCCGAACTTGGCCGCGAGCAGAAGGTTCGCGATGTTCTCGTTGACTCCGGCGACGCGCGTGGAGTCGATCTGCATGACGTCGATGGCCTCGAGGCGCAAGAGCTGCTTGAAGGTGATCCTGCTCTGCACGAGTTCGCCGGTGGCGACCCGGATCGGGTGGATCCCCTCGCGCACCTCCCGGTGCCCGAGGATGTCATCGGCGCTGATCGGCTCCTCGATCCAGTACGGCGAGTACTCGGCGAGGGCTCGCATCCATTCGATCGCCTCGGCGATCTCCCAGCGCTGGTTGGCGTCGACGGCGACGGGGTGGTCGCCGATCGCGTCCCGCACGAGCGCCAGACGCCGGCGGTCGTCGGCGAGCGACCCTGCCACTTTGAGCTTGATCATGCCGAACCCCTGCTCGACGGCCTCTCGCGAGAGGCGGATGAGCTTCTCGTCGCTGTAGCCGAGCCAGCCGGGCGAGGTCGTATAGGCGGGATAGCCCTGTGCGCGCAGTTCCTCGATCCGCTGCTGCTTGCCCTCCTGGCCGGCCGTCAGCAGCTCCCGTGCCTCATCGGGCGTCAGAGCGTCGGTGAGGTGGGCGAAGTCGATGAGGGAGATGATCTCCTCGACGTCGAGGTCCGCCAGCAGCTGCCACAGCGGCAGTCCGGCGCGCTTCGCACGCAGATCCCAGAGCGCGTTGATCAGCGCGCCGGAAGCCATGTGGATGATCCCCTTCTCCGGGCCGAGCCAGCGGAACTGCGAGTCGCGGGTCAGCCGGCGCCCCACATCCCCCAGCGTCGCGAGGAGCTCCTCGACGGATTCGCCGATCAGCTGCTCGCCGAGCGAGCGGATCGCGTAGCTCATGATGTCGTTGCCGCGGCCGGAGGTGAAGACGAGGCCGTGACCCGCGTCTCCGGCGGAGGTGCGCACCACGACATAGGCGGCCGAGTAGTCCGGCGCGACATTCACCGCATCTGAACCGTCGAGGCTGAGCGACGTCGGGAACCGCACATCCTGGACATCGATGGACACCACTTGCGACACGTCAACCGCCTTCATTTGCACTATAGGAAGTAATACGATCCTATAGGAAAATAGCGAAGGCACAACCCCGGGTCCGTGTCCCGGTCGGACGGGTCACGTCGGAATGGCTCGCCCCTCCGAGGAGACGGATGCGGCGCCCCGGAGCCCCCGCGACGACGAGGCTCCGGCGAAGATCTCCGACGACCGCGCATACGACCCCTGCAGATGCTCCCGCATCGCCCTCTCCGCCGCACCGGGGTCCCGCGCCTCGATCGCCGAGGCGATGCGCGCGTGCTCGTCCAGCGCGATCGAGCCGTCGTGGTCCACCGAGAAGAGGCGAAACAGATGGAGATGGGCGTGGCACTGCTCGTACGCCTGCGCGACGACGGCGTTCCCGGTCGCCGCCATGATGAGCGCGTGGAACGTCGAGTCGTGCGCGAGCACCACCTGTCGCAGATCGCCCCCCTCCGCGATCCGCACCTCGAAGTCGCGCAGCTCGGCGTTCAGGCGTGCTGCGGGGTTCGAGAGACGGTCGACGGCCGCGGCGCGGGCGGCCCAGGGCTCCAGCAGGAATCGGAACTCGAACAGCGCGTCGAGACCACCGGCGTCGAGCACCGGCGTCGTGGTGTAGCCGCGACCGGGGATGTAGTCGAGCAGGCCGTCGGACTGCAGCTTCTGCAGCGCCTCCCGCACCGGCGTCTGCGACAGGCCGAGATCGCGGGCGACCGTGTCGATGCTGACCTTGGCCTCCGGCGGGATGGCCCCGTCGACGATCGACTCCTTCAGGTGGAAATACACACGTTGAGCTGCCGCCCCCGGCTCGTCGCCGGAAGCCTTCACCGAGGGCCGTCCTGTCATCGCCACATCCTCAATCTCTCGGGTCGCACGACTCGACCGCGCCATGGACCGCATCGAGCGCTCCGTCACTAGACGGTATCGTGCACGAGCACCGGCCCACCGCGACAACGCCGAAGGCCCCCGTCCGTGAGGACGGGGGCCTTCGTGCGAGACGCGTGCGATCAGATCGCGTTGACGTCGAGCGGGATGCCGGGACCGAAGGTGGTCGACACGGCGCCCTTCTGGATGTAGCGGCCCTTCGAGCTGGAGGGCTTGAGGCGCACGATCTCCTCGAGCGCGGCCTGGAGGTTCTCGTCCAGCTGCTCGGCCGAGAACGACGCCTTGCCGACGATGAAGTGCACGTTGGCGTGCTTGTCGACGCGGAACTCGATCTTGCCGCCCTTGATCTCCTCCACGGCCTTGGCCGGGTTGGGGGTCACGGTGCCGGTCTTCGGGTTGGGCATGAGGCCGCGGGGGCCCAGCACCTTGCCGAGACGACCGACCTGGCCCATGAGCTCGGGGGTCGAGACGGCCGCGTCGAAGTCGGTCCAGCCGCCGGCGACCCGCTCGATCAGCTCGGCGCCGCCCACCTCGTCCGCACCGGCGGCGATGGCGGCCTCGGCCGCGGGGCCGGTGGCGAACACGATGACGCGGGCGGTCTTGCCCGTGCCGTGGGGCAGCATGACGGTGCCGCGCACCATCTGGTCGGCCTTACGGGGGTCGACCGAGAGCTTGAGGGCGACCTCGACGGTGGAGTCGAACTTCGCGGAGCCCGTCTCCTTCGCGAGGGTCACGGCCTCGGTCGGCGTGTAGAAGCGGTCCGCGTCGATCTTGGCGACGGCGGCCTGGTATGCCTTGGACTTGGTAGCCATTGTTATCTCCCTCAGCCCTCGACCGT
>JBEBWQ010000061.1:0-10682 GCA_040392075.1 Microbacterium sp. | reverse complement strand
GTCGTTGATGTACACGCCGATCGTCGTCGAGTCCTCATCCGACGCGGGCAACTGGCCGGCCAGCTGCGTCCCGGCGATCGCCTCGGTGATGACGGGATCGGAGACCGAGATCATCAGCCGTCCTTCTTCCGTGGCGCGACTCAACGCCTCCAGCCCCGGGACCATGTCGAAGTCACCGGAGAAGAACGTCTGGAAGATGTTTCCGGCTGCTGCGGCGAAGAATGCATCCTGTTGGAGATTGTGCGGATACCGGATGTAGACCTCATTGAGGAGCAGAGGTACCGTGTTCTCGGACGTCAGCACGTCACCGGTCTCCAGCGTGATGGGACCGGTTGCCTCGACCATGTACGACAGCGCCACGGGATCGACCGAGATCACGCCATCGAGAGGGGTGCCGAACGTCTCGGTCCAGTAGGCACGGGCGAACTCCGCCGACCACGCGAAGTCCGGTACCGTGGTGATGTCTTGAATGAAGCGCCCCACCTTGTCGTCGTAGAGGGCGACCGTCGCCTCGTCCAAGGGAAGGATCGGCTCTTGCCGGTTGTTCGAAAAGTCCCCGCTGCTCGCCTGCTGGCTGATCTCCACACGGCCGTTGTCGACCGTCATCCGCACGAGAGCGGCGGGATTGCCGCCCGTACCGCGTGATTCGGCGTTGTTCTGGACCAGCAGCAGATAGTTCTTCGGGCCGTCCGCGCCGAGCGCGGCCGGAAGCACGGCGAGGGTCTCCTCGAGGCGGCTCAGCGCGGGCTCGATGTCGTCGACCACTCCACGCAGTTGTGCGGCGGGTGCGGCGACAAGACCGACCGTGTCGTCGATGGCCACATCTGCCAGCGTGCCGCGTGCCGTGGCGAAGGCCGTCGCGGCCGACGACAACTCCGCAGACAGATCTCCGAAGACGGAGAGGTCGAACGCGCCGTCCGATGGACGCAGGCGGTCGAGATCGACGGTGCTAAGCGGGATCAGCGCATTCTGCGCGAGTTCATCGACAGCGGCGGCGCTCGCCCGCGTTGTGTGCAGGGTCGGTCCGACGAACGGCATGCCTTCGGCCAGCCGCCACACTCCGTTGTCCGTCGCTTCGCGGGCGCGTGCTGTGTGCGCCGCCAGTTCTGCAGCAGCCGTGGTCGCGGTCGCGGTGTCCTGCGCCATGATCGCCGACTGCACCCGGTCCACCAGAGGCATCGCGGTGCGCAGCTCCCGCTGCGCCGTGAACGCGCTGACGGCCAGGGTGCCGACCACGATCAGCAGGGTGACGACCAGCGCGGCGATCACGAGCCAGGGCAGGAGGCGACGGCCCCGTGGCGGTGCCGGGGGGTGAGCAACGGCTGCCTCGTGCAGGGCAGAACTCGACTGAGACATGCGCATCCCATCGGAAAGAACGAAAACCTCTCGGCATCATCCCATACGGTTCCCTGCGCACTCCGTGTAGGCGATGTGAGGGGCTGCCGCAGGCAGACCTCGCCTGCCCTTGCCGTCGAGAGCGCGGGTTACCGTCGAGAGCGTCCCGAGCGGAGCCCGCTCCCTCACGTTCTGGACGGTAGAGGTCGTTCTCGGGATAGGGAGCGGTGACGGTACGGGAATCGAAGAGAGCGCAGGTGCAGGGGAGATGCGTCGTATGAGCGGATCAGGCCCTCCGGAGCGCGGCGATGGCAGGCGGTGTCATCGTCGCCAGCACCGCGCACTGCACGACGGCCACGCCGGCGGCGGCACCGGTGACCCCCCACCAGGCTGCGCCCAGGAGCACGGCGGGAAGAACGATCACGGCGCCGACGACGACGCTGCGGAGGTAGGCGTTCTCCCGACCGGAGGGCATGAGCACGCAGAGGCCGAACACGGTCGTCATCGTCATCGCGGCCAGGGCGACGCCGCCGAAGACCGCCGTCGCGGTGCCGAGCCGGAAGTCGGGCCCGAGGATGATCGGCACCAGGGGAGGAGCGAGAAGGGCGAAGCCCAATCCGAGTGCCGTCGCCAACATGCCATGCAGTCCTACGGCCCGACGCATCCGTTGCCGTCCCAATGCTCCCGGAGCGGACGACACCCACCCCTGGACGGCGTTCGAGACCATGTACACCCCGATGTAGCCGTACTTCACGACCCGGTCGAAGGGAGCGAAACCCACCGCCGCTGGGGACCCCGCCACGCCCAGAGCCGTCAACGGCGCGGTCTCGGAGAAGGTCAGCAGCGCCCCGGTGGTCGCCGATCGCCACTGCGAGGCATAGGAGCCGATGGCCGCGTGCCACGCCTGCACCGGTGACCATGAGGCGGTGTGCGCGTTCCGCAGCGCGAACGTCACGAGCGCCAGGATCGAGGTCCCCAGGAGCACCGCGGGGTAGAGCAACGGCATCGTCAGGGCGAAGGCCAGCACTCCGCCGACGATGTTCCCGAGGATCCGGGGCAGCGTATCGAAGACGAGCGCGACGCCGGGGCTGCCGGTTCCGATGGCGTACCAGGCGATCGAGAACCCCTGCCACGCGAAGGCGAGCGCTGCGACCACGGTGAGAAGAGCCTGGCCCTCCGTCGTGGCCAGGACCGCGACGACGGCCAGAGCCGGCAAGACGATGGCACCGTTCAGCCCCCGGGCGAAGAGGCTCGCCCAGAAGATGTCCTGCGGGCGGGATGATCTCGCGGTCTGCACGGGTCCCCGGATGTTCCACCCGAACAGGATCAGGGTCGCCGCGAGGGTGCCGATCGCCTGGCCCGTCGCGATGTTCAGGAACCCCTCCGGGCCGGCCGCACGCGAGATCAGAGGGAGGGCCAGCAGAGGCGAGATCGCTGACAGCGCTGACGTCGCCGTCAGGAGCACCGCGACACGGCTGCGGTGCGGGACAGGCAGGGCGGGGTCAGAGGTCGGCATCGGCGCGGGACGGTTCGGGAGAGGTGCGCCGCAGGAGCACCGCGAACAGGATCCAGGTGACGGAGAACCAGAACATGCTGGTCAGCGTGGCGGAGAGCACATACGCCGCCAGCAGACCGGCAGCCACAGGTTTCCTCTCGCGCGGTGTGAAGACGAAGACGAGGGTGAAGAGCGCGGCGAGCAGAGCCAGCCCGACGATGCCGGTGTCGTACAGGATCTGCACCGGCAGCATGATGATGTGGCCGCTCACACCAGGAGTCCCCGGCTGCTCGTGGCGGATCCCGAACGTGTTGGTGCCGTTCCCGAACCAGAGGTTCGCCCCGGTCATGTCCTGGGCGGCGAGATCGGCGACCGTGATCCGGAAGCCGATCGTGCCGCCCTCGAGGTCGAAGTCGCCGATCTTGTTCTGGGTGTCCGGGTTTGCCGGGTCCGGAACATACGTCTCGCTCTCCGTCACCGTTGTGGCGTCGCGGCCCGTGCCGTCTGACGGGATCATCGAGACGAGGCCGTAAGACACACCGAGGGCGACCACGAGAACCGTCGCCGGGATGATCCTCGCCCAGCGGACGCGCCAGGGCGACCCCGGCTGCAGGAGAGTGTAGAGCGCGTACACCCCGAGCCCGATGAGGAGGCTGAAGACCGCCGTCCGCGTCTGCGAGGCGATCAGGCCCAGCGGTACGGCGACGGTGATCCCGGCGAGCATCCAGCGCGATGCTCCCCGGCGGGTGACGGCGAGAATGGCCCAGAACACCAGGATCGAGGCGTAGATGTTCGCCTCGATCGCCGTCAGGCGTGCGACGTACACCTCGTACAGCCAATCGAAGTCGGTTCCCCACGCGAACAGCCCGTGGCTCAGGTTCGCGGCGGCGAAGGCGGCGAACCCGAGAGTTCCCCACGGGATGACGGACCAGCGTCCCAGCAGGCCCGCGAGCATAGCGCCCCGGTGCAGGCTCATCATGGCCATGAGCAGTGCCAGGTCGATCAGGAGCCAGGCGAGGATCGACACGCTCCATGCGTAGTCGGGGGAGAAGATCAGCGTGCTGACGATGTTCCAGGCGATGAACACGGCGAACACGACCACGACCGGGTGGCGCAGCGTTGCGAGGAAGGAGCGCCGCAACTGCGGGTGGAACACCATCCAGGCGACGAGGATCAGGGGTGCCAGCTGCTCGATCCGCACACGGAACCCCGCCACCGGGAACGCATAGCGTCCGAGGAAGGACGCCACGGTGACGACGACGATCAGGATGGCGGTGATCGTCCAGGTGCGGCGGGTCAGCACGGTAGCGGCCTCGGCGTGCGATGTGGGCCCGATCATCTGCGCGAACCTCCCTTCCACAGGACCCGACGGATCTCCTCGTCGAAGCGGTCGCGGGAGAACAGGGAGTCGAATCGTCCACGGGAGGCGTCGGCGAGTCGGGTGACCTGAGCTGTGTCGAGTTCCTCGAGCGCTGCGGCCCAGGCCCTCTCGTCGCCAGCGGGCACAAGGAGGCCCGCATCGCCGACGATCTCGGGCAGCCCCCCGAGATCGCTTCCCAGCAGAGCCCTGCCGGCCCCCAGCGCCTCGATCGCGATCGTCGGAAGGGGATCGGGCAGCACGCTCGGCACGAGGACGACGTGGGCGGCGTCCAATTGTGCCCGCACATCGCTGGTCTGACCGACGAGGGTGATCCGATCGTTGCCTGTGCTCTCCGCGACGAGAGCGGGAACGTCGACGGCCTCGCCGCTCGGCGGGGGAGCCCCGAGGATCCGCAGCTGCAGATCCTCCCGCTCGACGAGATTCCAGGCCGCCAGGAGAAGCTGATGGCCTTTCCATCCATTCCACCGGCTGGCCATGAGCAGCACGAGAGGGTTGGATGGACCGAGCGGAGGCAGTGGGGTGCTCGGGGGAAGATCGAATCCGTTGTAGACCACGGTGGTCTTCCGTCGGGTGCGGGGAGGAAGGGGATCGATGATCGCGTTGCTCACAGCGATCACGGCGTGGGCGGCACCTACGAGAGGGAGGACGACCCGCGTGTTTCCCGCGATGTGCTCGTGCAGGTGCAGGACGACCCGGGCGCCCAGTAGGCGACCGATGGGCGCGAGTGCCGAGCCGGCGCTGGTGTTGATGTAGAGGACATCGGGCCGATAGCGGACCAGGGCGAGCGCCGCGGAGAAGAGCCGTCCGGCCAGAGCCGGGATCTGGCCTGGGCGCAGGTATGCGCGGCGGAGGATCGGGAGGGGGAGCCGCCGGTGCCGGATCCGGCGCTTTTTCAACTCAGTGGAGAGCTCACGGCGCGGATAGTCCAGGTCGGTGGGCAGCCAGACCTCGATATCCGCCTCCGCGGGGGCGGTCCGGAGCACTTCGAGCAGCACCCGGTCCGCACCGTAGAGCTCATCGGACGGGTGGACGACCAGCACACGGAGTCGCCGGCGGGCCGTCATCGCTCCTCCCGGGGCGCGAGCGGGCGCGCGGGGATGCCGCCGTAGACGGCGCCGGCCGGAACGTCCCGTGTGACTACAGCGCCGGCGGCGATCACCGCACCGTCGCCGATCGTGATGCCCGCGGTCACCGTCACCCCGCTGGCGAGCCAGCAGCCCGCGCCGATCGTGATCGCGCCCCACTCCACGCCCTGGTCCTTCACCGGGGCGGTGTCGTCCTTCACGTGATTCTCCGCGAACAGGCGGACACCGGGGCCCAGCATGGTCTTCTCCCCGATGACGATGCCACCGGAGCAGCCGATGTACCCGCCGGGGCCTACACTGCTGTCATCGCCCATGCGCAGACCGACACCGATCGCGCGGGACTAATAGCTGCTGGGGCGGATCAGGGTGCCGGAGCCGATGGAGACACGAGCACCGAGCTCGATGCCCTCGACGCTCAGCCCCTGGATTTCGGCGAAGTCCTCGACGATGACATCGTTGCCCATCGCGACCAGCTGGGGGTTGCGCACGCGCACGCCGCGGCCGATCAGGGGAATGCCCGCCGAGGAGCGGAGCCGAGGTTTCAGGGTGAGCCCACGCACGGCCATCGGCCCGACCTTTGCGGCCAGCTGAAGGCTGACCCGACGCCAGCGGTCGTTGCCGGCCTCGGCCATCCGCTGACGCTGATCGTCGATCAGTCGCGACCTGATGCTCATCGCGTCTCCCTTTCGCTCGTGCCTGCGCCCTCAGACCATGATGCGGAAAACGAGGGCACTCATGCGCGGCCTCGCCGGGACGATGCGATCGCGCCGAGGAGCGATGCCTCGTAGGCCTCGCCGACAGACTGCCACGTGTATCGCTCGCGGACGCGCCGGATCGCGTGGGCGCTCAGTCTCTCCTGAGCGTCGGGCGAGGCGAGGAGGTCGCGCATGCTGTACGCGATGCTTCGCGGATCGATCGGCGTGAGCATTCCTGCGTCCTGGCCCAGTGTCTCACGGTTGAACACGGTGTCTCGCGCGACGATCGGCGCGCCGCAGGCCATCGCCTGGACGAGAGCCGGGTTGGTCCCGCCGACGCTGTGCCCGTGGAAGTAGGCGCCGGCATGCTGCCAGAGGCTGTGCAGCCGGTCGTCGTCGCTGACGTGGCCAAGCCAGCGGATCCGCGGATTCGCCGCGCTCAGCGCGCGGGCGCGCGCGTCGAGATCTCCACCGTAACCGGAGGAGCCCACGATCACCACGTCATGATCGCGACTGAGCTCCTCCGCTGCGGTGAGGAACTCGGCGACCGTGTTCTCGGGCACGAAGCGGGCCACCAGGAGTGCATACCCGCGGTGCGTCAGTCCTGGTTCGAGCGGAAGCTCGTCGGGAACATCGCCCCCGTAAGGGATGAAGTCGCCCGTCGTGCCGAAGTGGTCGGCCCAGTACGCGGCGATCGCATCTCATACACCAGCGATGTCGCCGTGCGCGCCGTGAGCTTCGCCCCGGTGCGGAACACCGCCTTGCCCAGTCGGCTCCACTTCTCCCGCTCCCATTCGATGACGTCGACGTTCACCACCGTGGGAATGCCGCGGGCGCGGAGAAGGGGAAGCCAGTACCCGTTGGCAACGTTCATGACCAGCGCCACATCAGGCCGGCGGCGAAGGCAGTCGAGGGTCGAGGTCAGCCCGTAGGTGAGGGTGCTCAGCGAGCGGGACTCGATGCCCCGGGTCTGGCGGGTGCGGATCGTGTGATCGCGAGCGGGATCGTCCGGCTGCGTGGCTCCAGGACGCCCGTAGACGGTGACATCCCACCCCCGGCCGGAGAGCGCAGGGGCGATGTGTCGGACCGCCGTCTCGAATCCGCCGTAGTAGCTGGGATACCCGCGGGTGCCGATGATCGCGACAGACCGTCTCGCGGAGTGCTGCACAATATCGCTCATACCCGGCCGACGCTGCTGCCGATCATCCTTCCGTGCGTTCTGGAATGCCTCATGCTCTGTCGGAACACGCGGTTCCCAGGAAGACGGCACACACTGCTCACTGCAGAATACGCGATTCCGTCCTCGGCCGAGGAGGGAGACCGCCGCGTCGCGACAAGCGGGGGCTTCGAGGTGCCCGAGTAGGCTGGTGGTCGTGAGTGATCCAGTCGATACCATTCCCGCGATGACGCGGAGGTCACGCCGAGAAGAGTCAGCCCCGGACGTCGTCGACCTGCCGTGGAATCAGAGCGCGCGGACGCTCTCGGGCTGGCCGACGGCGCAGCTCATCGTGGCCGGGGTGACCATGATCGTGGCCCTCGGGGGAGGATTCGCGGTGAGCATCCTCCTCGGCGGTGCGTTCGGGGCGGGTGTCGGTGCGGCTCTCGCCGCGGCAGTGCTGGGAATCGTCGCGATCGTCATACTGGTGCGCTGGCCGGTCCCTGGGCTGTTCGCGGTGCGGATGGTCGATGTCGCCGCCGGACTTGTCCTCGGCCTGCTCCTCCCTTTCCTCGCCGGGCTTCTCCTCCCCATCTTCGGGCAACCGGTGGGCTGGCCGGCCCTCGAAGCGCTCTCTCCGCGCTGGCTCGCGCTGGCCGTCCTGACTCCGATCGCCGGGGCGGTGGTGCTGCAGCTCTTCTGGAACGGTCTCCTTCTCGTCGGCGTCTCGGCGCTCGTCTCCCGGAGGACCGCCTCGCGCGGAGTCACGGGCGCCGTCGCGGTTCTCGTCAGCACGCTCGCGGCGTTCGGCTACGCTGCTCTGTTCCGAGACGACATGCTGGGCATGCCTGTGATCCTGGCGCTCTCCCTCGCGCTCGCCTGCGCGCTGTTCACCGTGTGGACCGGCCGGCTTTGGGGAGCGATCATCACGGCTGCGGTGTTCGTGGTGGTGTGGGTCGGGCTCTCCGCCCTCGGCCTTCTCCTTCAATGATCATTCCGTCTTACGGCGGCTGAACGGCGGGATCCTGTGAGGGGAGAGCGGGGAATGCTCAGGTCCCCGGTGAGAGACTGGCGGGATGACTCCCTCGACCCGTCGTGAGTTGCGCGCCGAAGCCGTCCGCCGCACCGAATCCTCCGGTGATGAGGCCGTGTCGCGCAGGAGGCCTGTGTACCGGCGTGCCTGGTTCTGGGTCGTCGCCGCCGTCCTCGTCGTCCTCATCGCGCTCGGCATCGCCGCTGCCGTGCTCCTCACCGCCATCGGGGAGCGGGCACGCGCTGCCGAAGGCGCCCTGTACCAGGTCGAACCGCTGGCTGCACTGGCGAAGGATCAGGTCCTCGCCGGAGACACGGTCGGCGCGGCGGCCACGGTCGACGCCCTTCGAGGATTCACGGCGCAGGCGCGCGCCGAGACCGAAGACCCCTTGTGGGAGTTCGGGGAGAGGCTCCCCGTCATCGGTCCCAACCTGGTGGCCGGTCGCACGGTCGCGGTGGCCGTCGATGACCTCGTCGTGGACGCGGTCGTCCCCGCTATCGGTGTGGACGTCGGGACTCTGCGCCCGGTGGACGGCCGGATCGATCCCGCTGCGCTGGAGGACATCACGACCCGGGTCGACGGGCTGGCAGTCTCCGTATCGGCAACTCGCGCCACCTTGAGCGAGATCGACACGAGCGGCCTTCTCGGTCAGGTCACCGAAGGCATCGTGAAGCTGGACACGGCGCTTGGCAGCGTGGAGCCGATGCTCACTCCCGCGCAAGAGACTCTTTCGATCCTCCCGGCGCTGTTGGGCATGGACGGCCCGCGCAATTACCTCGTCCTCGTGCAGAACAACGCCGAGCTCCGGGGCACCGGTGGCAACCCGGCGGCGCTCGTCATGCTCGCGGTCGAAGACGGCGCGATCTCGATCACCCGGCAGGCCTCGAGTCTCGACTTTGCCAACGGCCGGCCGAGCTCGATCGTGGAACTCGGTGAAGGGACGGAGCAGCTCTACGGAGACAAGGTCGGCCGCTATATGCAGGATGTCACGACGACCCCGGACTTCACCGAGTCAGCCCGGATCATGGGAGCCTTCTGGCAGGAGAGTTTCGGCACCCGGATCGACGGCACGGTCTCCATCGACCCGGTGGCACTGAGCTACCTCATGGTCGCCACCGGCCCGGTAACCCTGCCGAACGGGGACGTCCTCGCTTCGGACACCGTCGTCTCCAAGCTCTTGAACGAGGTCTACTTCCGCTACGAGGACCCGGAGGAGCAGGACGCCTACTTCGCCCAGGCCGCCGCGGCGGTCTTCGCCGCGCTGACATCGACCCAGGACGTCCGTGCCCTAGTGGGACAGATCGCCTATGCCGTGGAGGACGGTCGCATTCTCTACGCACCGGGGGAGACGGCGACCTCCGTGCAGGAGGCCGCGATGATCGCCGGGACGCGTCTGGAGGGTCGCCTGCCCGCCGACAACGCCGACCGCACGGTCGTCGCCTCCTACATCAACGACATCACCGAGGGAAAGCTCGACTACTATCTCTCCACCGCGCTCGCCGTGCACTCCGACCTGTGTATGCCGAGCGGCGCGGAGGCGGCGCCGACGTTTACGGTGGAGACGACCCTCACCTCCCTGCTCCGGCCGGATGAGGTTGACGGTCTGGCGGTGTACATCTCTCCGGCGCGCTTCTTTCCGAAGGGTGTGATCAGTAGCGATGTCGTCGTGTACGGTCCGGTCGGAGCGTCTTTCGTATCGGTCGCGGTCGATGGCGTTGCCGTGGCGCCCTCGGCGGTGGTGACCCACCTCGGCCGCCCGGCGGTCAAGGTCAACGTGCGGAACGATCCGGCATCGACCCACATCGTCACGGCCATGTTCACTGGCGTTGCAGGTGAGACCTACGGTCCGATCGAGGCGTGGCACACGCCCACCGTGTGGGAGACGCCCGTCGTCCTCGATACGCCGGAGTGCACGGCCCTGGCAGATTGAGTTTCCGTGCGGCACACCCCCTGGCGGAGCGTGTGCGCGTACCCGGCGGCTTCTCGCTGAACAAAAGGATTGGGTCCTCCTGGAGCTTTTTCTAGCCTCGTGTAAACCTCTGGCCATAAGTTGGCCTGATGTCATTCTCGCCTGATTGTTTCTGGATTATAATATTGGCGGCGCAAGAGGTTCTTCGTAATCAGTGGTGCCTTTCTTATGTGAAGAGGGATAGAGATGACTTCTCTGGAAACACAGGTTGAAGAGAACCATGGTTCCTTTCCTCGGCGTACGTTCCTGGGCGTTGGCGGAGTCTGGGCAACTTCGGCTGTCCTTGTAGCGGCTTCTGCGCCATATGCGGCCGCATCGGATGGAGAGCCCGCTCAAGACATGATTGTTCTCGGGGATCCGTACCCCGAGTTGGATGAACTCACCTTCATCCACTTCGGGTTCACCCGCGACGTGGGAATCCCGGCCTCTCAGGTAGGGGCGTACATCACGAGCACCACCCCGTCGAGCGCCTACGGAGCGTTGACATCCCTCGTGCGACCGGACCCGAATGTCTATCGAGCGACGTTTCATTT